>JAICUC010000388.1 GCA_025936075.1 Nitrospira sp.
ATAACCAGGTCTCTTATGCCAGAGTCCGGCGCCGACCATGGAGAAGCCATCTTCGGGCAACCGAGATTGAAAGGCTTCTTGAAAAAGCACAAATACCTGTTGGCCGGTTCAGTCGTGGTCCTCGTCGTAGTTTCCAACATTGTGTTGCTGCGAGGAAAACCGCCTCAATCGACAAACCTCGCAAAGATGACCGTTCAGGAATCGACGATCGTCGGCCCGCTCGTCCAACACAACGTGCCGACAGCAACAGTTCTCCTCAAGAATACGGGGCATTCTCCTGCCCTGACGACCAAAGCCCGTCTCGTCATGACCGTCTGGACCGCCAGCACATTCCCGGACTGGGACATGCCTCTGAAATTGACGGCCGATGCCGAAACCATTGGAGAGATCGATGCGGGGTCCGTCGTGCCTCAGACCGTCTCGTTGATAACCCCGCTCACCGACGTACAGGGCATGCATTTGGAGCGGAAGGATTGGTTCATTGTGCTACTTGGAATCGTGTCATACACCGATATTCTCGGCAATCCGCATGAGACGAAGCTGTGCCTCATCTGGCGAGAGACATCCACACAACACATGACCCCCTGTGAGAGATGGAATATTATGGACTAGTGGGGTCTATGAACCATCCCAATATCGCGAAGCCTGTTTACCAACCGAACGGCGAAGAAGTATCGCAAAGTATTTGGCTTGGCAGCGCGAACGTAGGCTCAGCGTTCTGGATTGCGTGCCGCCGTGACTGCCGATGCAAACTTCAGCAGACTGGCCCGTTCTTGGTCGTCCAAGGCCAACAGCAGATGCGTTTCCTCGCCGTGCATCAAGCGCAGGCTTAAGAAGGGCTCTTCTCGACGCTTTTCCCGGTTGTCCCACATCGCGTCGATCAGCTGCACCTTATCCAATTGACCGACCGACACCACATCGTACCGAAAATAAGAATCACCGATGACGATGTCGAACACGACCTTGCCCGCCGTCAGTAGCACCAGATTGAACCGACCTTGATCCTCGTATCCCTCCGGCAAAAATTTATTCACATGGCAGAGTGCAACCTTGCGGTCGTCCAATGCCTTGCGAAATTTCTCTCTCAATGCGTCATAATCGATTTGCAGGGCCTTTTCATCCGGTCCGGTCGCCGCCGCGGCCGCCGCTTGAGCTGTGGAAAAAATATCATCGGCGGACATCAATTCTGACATAACGTGTGCTCCTTGCTGTCGTTGAAATGAACCGATTCAATGACCTCGGGAGCCGTACGGTAACCGGCCGTCTGCGGCAATTGCAAGAGGCTTGAGTGGTAAGATCGGCTTACGGCCTCGCGGGCACCACGTGAGAAAACCGCTTATTCTCTTCTTCGTCTATTACCGTCACTTCGAACGCGTCCTTCGTGACATGGACGAGGCCGAAATTCTGGTACCCCGACTCATTCACTAATCGCATGGGATGCAGTTCATCGCTGGCAGCTGTAAGTCTTCCCGGCCGGGCTGAGAGGGGTCCTACCATATATTCATGAAAATCAATAACGCCGTCTCGATCGGGATCATAGGCGTTGGCTTGGACCCAATGCACGTCGCCCGCAAGAAACACCACGTTCTTGATTTTGTGGTTGAGAATGGCATCGACAATCACCTGCCGTTCTCTACCGAAACCGGTGCCGCCTGGCTCACGTCCCCATCCATCATTGCCCGGACCAGCTTTCTCAATCGACAGTGGAATGGAAGTGGCGATGACTTTCCACGTTGCCGTAGACGCGCGGAGTCCATCGAGCAGCCATTGTAATTGCGCATTCCCCAGCATCGTTTTGAACGGGCCGTCCCTATCCTCATTCCGGCTGCGATACTGTCTGGTATCCAGTATAAAAAGTTCAAGATCGGCGCCGTATCGAACGCTCCGATACATGCGATGTGGATCTTCCTCCGGAGAAGCGATCGGCCAGTATTCGCGTAATGCCTGACGGCCTGCGGGCATCTGCTCATCAAACGGCCCCGAGAAATTGTTGCGGACCTCATGATCATCCCAGATCACATACACCGGCACTGTCTTCAAAAATCGCTGGAGCGCCTCGGCACCGCGTTGATAGCGATGGCGCGTCCGATAGGTCTGCAGCGTCGTGGCCTTAAAATCGGCCCCCGGCTCATTCGGCGGCGAGGGGCAGGGATTATCGCTATAGATCGTATCACCAAGGAACAGGAAGAAGTCGACCTGCTGTCGGTGGATGGCATCAAAGATGGGATAGCCGCCTACTCCCTGGCGGCATCGCCCTTGGCCGCCAAGGTCGCCGCTCCAAGCGAACGTTACCGCGACGGAGGTCTTATCATCCGGCAAGGTGGTGAATTCGCCCATAGCCGCAAGACGTGCAGAAAGGCGCCTTGTGGTCTGGTCGGCGGAACCGACCAGCACATGATACCGATAGCGCGTTGAGGGGCTCAGGCCTTTCAGCGGGATAATATGGGTATAATCCGTCTCCGCGGTCGTCATGATGGATTCCGTTCTCGACACCGGAGCCACGACCGTAGCAAATTTCGAAGCCCGTTCCCATCGTGAGACCGTGGCCCATTCAATCTGAACCGAGGCCGGTCCGTCGGTACGCAGCCAGAGCAACGCGCTTTGCGAGCTGACATCACCGACCGCAATACCTTGGGGCAAGAAATTCGAGCCCACAAGGGGTTTCCCCTCAGATGAACTGCTGGATCGAACGCTCTCATTTGAAGATGCACCACAGCTGACGAAGGAGGAGCCAAGGACCAGCATACCGGCCAGCAAAAGAAACGTAGGCATCCGGCATTCCTACCCTATGAAGCTGATGGGGGTCAAGCAACGAAGCGAGGCCACGGACTTGAAAATCGGCGCGGCCGACCGGCATACTGAACAAGTTCGTAGGGAGAACCGAAATGTTGGATAGTAAATGCTGCGTGCCTGATTGCCTGGAGACACCCTATGCTCCGGCCGGCACACGTTCTGTCTGCAAAGACCATTTCATCAACTTTCTCACCTGGCGTCGTCGCCGTGGCACTCAGATGTTTCACACCTATGCCGGCATTACGATGGAGGAACGCGATACCATCGCCGCCGAATGGATGAAAACCATCCGTCGGGATGAAGTGCCCGCTCACGCACCGAAGCTCTGACTGCCATCACTC
>JAICUC010000259.1 GCA_025936075.1 Nitrospira sp.
ATACCGAGGATCGGAATGTTCTGATCGAACACCTCTTTGGCGATAATCGGCGCGTTCTTCTCATAAACACTGGACGGGCCGCCGGAAAGGACAATGCCTTGAGGCCGATAGGCGAGAATCGTCGCTAATGGGACCGTACAGGGAAGAATTTGCGAATAGACCTGCGCTTCGCGAATGCGGCGGGCGATCAGTTGCGTGTACTGCGACCCAAAGTCGAGGACCAGAATTCTATCGTGCCAGAGTTCCATGAGGACGTGAATCGTGCAACGGTAAACGTTAACCGCAAGAGAACAATGGATGAAAAGCTACGATTAACGATTCACGAGTCACGAATAGCGAGTACGTCACTCCCAATCCATCCGATAGTTCGGCGCCTCTTTGGTAATGATCACGTCATGCACATGGCTCTCACGGAGTCCGGCCACGGACTGTCTGATGAACGAGGCATTCTGTTGCAAGTCGGCAATTGTTTTACAGCCGCAGTATCCCATTCCCGATCTCACACCGCCGACCAACTGATACACCACGGCGGCCAATGGACCTTTATAGGGCACACGGCCTTCGATCCCTTCCGGAACCAGCTTCTGGGCCGGGCGTCCCCCTTGTCCGTATCGATCACCGCCCCCCCGCTCCATCGCTCCGATGGAACCCATGCCGCGATACACCTTGTAGGTTCTGGCTTGATAGAGCACCGTCTCACCGGGAGACTCTTCCGTTCCGGCAAAGAGCCCGCCAAGCATGACAGAGGACGCCCCGGCGGCCAGGGCTTTCGTGATATCGCCGGAGAATTTGATGCCTCCATCGGCAATCACCGGCACACCGCTTCCCTGTAAAGCTTTTGCGCAATCCGCAATGGCGGTCAACTGCGGCATCCCGGCGCCCGACACAATCCGTGTCGTGCAGATCGATCCCGGTCCGACTCCGACCTTGACCGCGTCGACTCCGACTTTGAGGAGGTCTTTCGCCGCCTCCATCGTTCCAATGTTTCCGACGACCAGCTCGAGATCGGGGTAGAGCTTCTTGATCATCCTCGCCGCATCCAGTACGGCTTGCGAATGGCCGTGCGCCGTATCGATCACCACGAGATCCACGCCGGATTTCTTGAGCAGGGTCACGCGTTCTTCCGTATTCTGCCCGACGCCGACCGCCGCTCCCACCCGTAAGCGCCCGTGGCTGTCTTTGCATGCGTTGGGATACTTGATCCGCTTTTCGATATCCTTGATGGTAATGAGACCCTTGAGTTCAAACTCTTTATTCACCACCGGTAATTTTTCGATCCGGTGCTCATGCAAGATCTCTCTGGCCTTTTCCAAGCTGGTGCCCTCCGGCGCCGTGATCAACCGGTCTCGCTTCATCACCTGCGACACCTTCATATCCATCCTGGTTTCGAATCTCAAATCGCGGTTGGTGAGGATCCCGACCAGCTTGCGTCCTTTGGTGACGGGGATGCCAGAAATCCGATATTTCGCCATCAGCTGGTGCGCATCCCGAATGGTTTCGTCGGGAGAAATCGTCACGGGGTCCATGATCATCCCGCTTTCGGACTTCTTGACTTTATCCACCTCTATCGCCTGATCCTCCGGAGACAGCACACGATGAATGATTCCGATTCCTCCTTCGCGCGCCATCGCGATCGCCAGCCGAGATTCCGTTACCGTATCCATGGCCGCGCTGACGAGCGGGATATTGATCCGGATATTGCGCGAGACGAAGGTGCCGGTATCGACTTCGTTGGGTACGATCTGCGACTTGGCCGGCACGAGGACCACGTCATCGTACGTCAGACCTAGTCGCGGTTCTTTATCCAGCATCGGTCCCTCTTCAAACGTTCTGCGTCCGTTGCGCTTTCTCCAACTCGGCCAACTCTTCGGCTTCATCCTGCAACCGCTCGCTGCCCTCGTCCGCCGGCATGAACTGCTGCACCCGCGTGTTTCCGCTATCGACGACAAAGACACTCCCCTTCGCATCGACGGCGATTCCATACGGAAAATTGAATTGCCCACCCCCGTTGCCGAACCCGCCCCACTGGGTGATGAAATTACCCTCCCGGTCGAATTTTTCGATCCGATGATTCCCCGTATCCGTCACATACACATCTCCGGCTCCGTCGATCGTAATGCCCCAGGGGGAGCGCAATTGTCCGGCCTCCTGCGCCAAAGAACTGCTGGCATGCCCGGCCACCGAACTGCCTCCCCATTTCGTCAACAGTTGCGGCAGGACGTTGGTGCTGGTATCGAACTTCTGGATGCGGTGATTTCCCATATCGACAACATAGACCGCCCCATCCTCTTGATCGACCGCCACCCCGCGTGGAAAATAGAACTGGCCGTCGCCGTTGCCGAAGCTGCCCCAGGCCATGATGAACTCACCGGACATGTCGAATTTCTGCACACGGAAATTGGCGCTGTCGACGACGTACAGATAGCCACGGACGCGATCGACCGCAATGCCCCAGGGGGCATTAAACTGTCCTTCGCCGTTTCCACGAGAACCGAACTTCAGGAGATAGCCGCCGAGCTTCCCGTCGAACTTTTGAACCCGGTGGTTGTTGGTATCCACCACCCAGACATCGCCCTTGCCGTCACAGGCAATACCGGTGGGATTGTGAAAATTCGAATTGGCCGAACCGAAACTTCCCCACAGAATGATGAAGTTTCCGGCATTGTCGAACTTCTGCACGCGATTGTTGCCGTTGTCGACGACGAACAGCGATCCTTGCTGGTCGACGCACAGTCCGTACATCGGCGCTATAAATTCTCCCCCGTGCAGCAGCGATGCGCCCCGTCCGGGTTTCCCCCATTTCGACACGCACAAATAGCCCGATGTATTGACCAGGATTGTGGCGCTGGCCGGCGTTGAGACATTGTTGCCGATATCTCTAAACCATACATAAATGGTTTTGTGCCCGTCTCCAGGCGAGAGAATGAACGGGATCGTGGATCCGAACTTGATCGCCGGCGTCGTATCCACCCACCCTGGTGTCCCGGCCATCGGAGTCAGCGGACTTTCAGAAATAAAATACGCCCCGACCCCCGTGTCCAGATCGGTCGCCGAGATCGTCACCACGACATCGGGCGAATTGGTCATGAAGGCTCCATGATTGATGACGGCATAGGGATTCTGTGGCGCTGTGATATCGATGAGTACCGGTGTCGCCGTCACTTCTTCCGACAGTCCGCTTTCCGTCCCGTCTTCGAATGATGCGGTCACGGCATAATAATACAGGGTATCGTTGGAGAGACCTTCATGCGTATAGGGATTCGTCACGCCTTCGATCTTCGTCGCCCCCTCGAGTGTGACATGAGACGCGGTGCTGAAATAGAGATTGTACGATTGCGCGCCGGGCACTTCCATCCAGCTCAGGAAGACTTCCGTATCACCGGCCTTGACGGCAAGACTGCGGGGTGGCTGCGCTCCACCGGCTTCCATCGTTTGCGTCGACTGGTCCTTCCCACGATTCATCTCTTCTTCGGTCGGCACGTATTTGAGGATGCGGTGATTGCCGCTGTCGGCGACGTACACACAGCCTTCCTTGTCCACCGCGATGCCGTATGGAAAATTGACCTGTCCCTCGGTTTTCCCGCGGTTCCCGAATGAGCAAAGGAACGTGCCGTTGCCGTCGAACTTCTGAATCCGATGGTTTCCGCTGTCGACGACATAGACGTTCCCTAACGCATCACACGCGATGCCCCACGGAGACTTGAACTGTCCGGGTCCATGGCCCTCCCGCCCCCACTTCGCCAAGAAACTCCCGCGGGCATCGAACTTTTGGATACGACTGTTGCTCTCGTCGGCGACATACACATTGCCGACGAAATCCACCGCGACGCCGCGCGGGAAAAAAAACGCGCCGTCGAAGCTGCCGTCACGGCCCCACTTCAACAACGGCTGGCCGTCGGCTTGGAATTTTTGAATGCGCGAGTTGCTCGTGTCGGAGACATATACATTGCCGTCTTGATCCGTCGTAATGCCCCAGGGCACATCGAAGCGGCCCATGTCGGCTCCACGCCAGGCAAACCCGAACTTACCCCAGGCTTTCTGCGCGTTGCCTTCGGGATCGAACTTCTGTACCCGGTTGTTGCCGCTATCGGCCACGTACACCGCATCGTCCGGTCCGACAGCCAACCCCCGGGGATAATAAAATTGGCCTTCCTGCGAACTGGGTTCACCACCCCATCGAGCCAAAAACTTTCCAGTCCGATCGAATTTTTGGATCGAATGATTGTCAGTATCTGCCACGTAGATGTTGCCGTCCTTGTCGAGTGCGATCCCCGTGGGCGAGTTCAACTCGCCGTCGCCCACTCCTTCGCAGCCGATGACCATGGCAAGGAGATAGGGCGATGGAATGGCCATCACTTCTTGCGATTCGGGACTTTCGCCCTTGGGAGTGACGACGGTGACGACATAGTGATAACAGGTGCCGTTGGCAAGATCGTCATGGACATAAGGACTAGAGGCACCTTCCAGGCAGGTTGCCTTGTCTTTCTTCACACCGATCACACTTTTGAAATCTTCCGGCCCCGCGATGGGACGAGTCAGCTCTGAGAACTTGATCTGCACACCTTTGGTCGTCTGGAAATAGAGGTTGTAGTACATGGCATCAGGAACCGGATCCCACGTGACGGTAATGCGCCCATTGCCTGGCTTTGCTTGAACGTTCTGCGGAGGCAACGGCAGTTCTTCTTCCTCCGTCACCGAATCTCCGCCACCCCACTCTCCCTGGAGCCCTTCGATACAGAGAAGGAATGGATTACGTTTAAATGTATCGTCAAAAAGCCACGCGTTTATCACGGTATTCCCTCGGATTGCTTTGTGGAACAATTCAGAAACAGTGGAACTTTCAATCGCTTAGACTTGGATTGGTCACTCTAGCAAAGCAACGGAAATAGAGTCAAGGCAACGGTCACCCTGTCTTGGAGTTGGAGCATGACATCTTGAAGGGGACTCTATAGTATCCATAACCGAATCGATTACAATGCGCCGATTACCCCATGGTGGAACTCGTGAAGAATGGTTTCTTTCCTTTCTTTAAACGATCTGCATCAACGATCTGTATCATAGATCGTCGTTTCCGATAGAACCGGTGATCAGCAACCAGCGTATCAATGATAGATCGAAATCATAGATGGAGCAGAATAAAAAGGTGAAGAATTATGAGAATGTTTCAAGTCAAGCAAACAGTGACCTATGAACTCACTATGGCAGCAGGAACCGAGCAAGAAGCCATTCTGAAAGCCAAGGGCATTCCACTGGCTCAATGGACCGCCGAGGCTGATGAGATCACGGCAGA
>JAICUC010000205.1 GCA_025936075.1 Nitrospira sp.
CCAGATTCGCCGGACGCGGCACAGGCTATCGTTGATCAATATGCCGCCAATGAAGCGGACATTCTACGCCGCGATTTCTACAATTCTTTGCTGGCGGCTTTTACTGAAGATGAAATCGGTTCACAACTGGCCCGCATGAATCTCACTAGGCTGCTGATCGACATCCCGGACGACAGGCACTGGGTGGTGGGAGGGATCATTTACTGAACAGGGTGGTGACCAAGAAACCTGACCATTTTTCGGCGACCGTGCAGCTGTGATGTGTGGCCTAACAGTTCGTTCAAAACGGGCGCGGTAAAAGTGTCGCGCCCTAAATTCAAACATTCGGCGTCGCAATGAATAAGGCTCAACCGTATCGTTGGCGCACGATGATAAGGCGCCATCTGCCCTGGTTTCTCATTGATCTTGGCGTTGCAGATAAAGGCAAAGACTGCGAAGCTGCTGGTGGGCATCACGAGTGGTACAACCAAGCCGATAAGAGTAGCGCCTGCTACCACTGCAAAGTTGTGAGATCCGGTCAGCTATGGAAATAGTGACGTTCAACATGCCTTCCAGCAGATGCATCTCGCTTCGCTTGGGGCTCCCTCGGCAGCTATGCGGACTCTGCGCCGCTGAGGGCGGATTTAGACTTCACATGGGGGCATGCGGCAGAAAGAAATCTAAGAGGGCGGATATCTTTTTCCCCTCGGCCTCTCCTCCTTCCCTCTAACATCTGTACGACCCGTACTATAAGAATTAGGGGCACGACTTTTTCTGTGCGGCGAACAAGTTGACAAGTGGTACCTCTCAAGGTAACGCTATTGCATGGGGAAGGTTCGCCGGGGCGGCTATGTGTTTGTTATCTGGAAAGGCGACCACTCTCCCAGGCATGTGCATGTCTATCGAGATGGCCGGTTCGTCGTGAAATGGGATTTGGACAATAGCGTGCCGATGAGGGGAAAGGTGACACGACGAGTCCGCGAATTAATTGAAAAATTGGAGTCTGAGGGTGAGATATGAAAATCCAATCGGTACGCTGCAATAACCGCAAGAAGGCATTTCAGGTAAAGATGTCGAAGAGATTGCTATCGTTTCCCTATTCGAAGGCCGAGCCTCGGCCGAGCGCCAAGGATCAAATTGTTACGGTACGTGTGGATAGGGAGCTGGCAGGAGAAGGGTTCACCTATGTGCTGGAATCTGGTAAGGAAGGGACGGTTCATAGCGAACAGGTGCTCGAATACAATCAAGATCCGAATTATTTGCGAGATGCCATGCTATATAAGCTGACGATCGAAGTGCAGAAGCGAGTCAAGGCAAGTATTTTATCAAAGCGCGAAATTATTAGACGCCTCGGCACATCAGCCACACAGTTGTATCGTTTGCTCGATCAAACGAACTACAGTAAGTCTATCGATCAACTTCTTTCATTACTGCATGTATTGGATTGTGAGGTGGATCTCCAGGTTAGAGTCAAGAGTTCGTCTCGGAATGCTGCATAACTCTCAAGTGTCTGCTGGCAGGGTAAGAACTGTGACGGTGTCACGTGTTGGACAATGAAATTTCATTCTCTGCCCTTACGGCGTGTGTGTGAAGGTCTTAGGCCGGTTACTTTTCTTCCACTGCTTTTAATTCTCGCCATCTTGAATCTTGCCTCCTGTTCAGTGATTGACTGGACATTCTCGACGATCAAGACAGGCTATCGTGTCATGAAGGGAACGGTGAAAGGGACCGTATGGATTGTGCGAGGAGCGTATCAATTTACCAGGGGAACGACCAAACTCGTGTACCGCATCGGCAAGTTTACCTTTGAAGTCGTCCGTGCTCCATTGGAGTATCCCTTGGTAAGGGATGACGTTCAGACTATCGATGGACTCCCGGTCAAGGAAGCGATTCGCCTTGGGCGTGTGAAAAATGCTCCCTATACCGTCAAGGGCCGGTATTATGTGCCGATGAGCGTCTCCAATGCCCAAACCTATGAAGAGACGGGCCTGGCATCTTGGTATGGGGAAGAAACAATACGCCAAAACAGGGGCGCCATGACGGCCAACGGAGAACTGTTCAACCCGCGAGCATTGACGGCAGCCCATAAGTATCTGCCGCTTCCGACCCATGTGCAGGTGACGAACTTGGAAAATGGAAGATCGATCATTGTGAGAGTGAATGACCGCGGCCCTTTCCCCAGTCAGCACAATCCTGATTCGGGGAAGAGGATCATCGACGTGAGCGAAGGAGCAGCCGAACAGCTTGGATTTGTCGACAAAGGAGTCGCCCGGGTCCATGTGGAGACGATTCAATTGGAAGAGTCGTAAGCGGAAGCCGGGGAATCGTTCATGCTGAAGGAGATTGCTGACAGTCGTGTGCAGGCCAAATTTCTATTGCTGCACATCATCCACTTTCTGATCAATTAGTTTAGAGATGTCCTGTGTGATTACAACGCCCACTTACTCAAGTAGGCAAGAGTTCTTCATGTATGAGGCACTGTATTCCTTTTCTTGCTTCTCCCTAGTAAGCATGTGTATGATTAAACATTATGTACACATGCATTTCTGGAGGGGTGCTATGCGTACAAATATTGTGATTGATAACAGTCTCATGCGGCAGGCGATGAAAGCCACTGGGCTCTCGACAAAGAAAGCGGTGGTCGAGGAAGGGCTTCGACTTTTGATTAAGGTCAAGGGGCAAGAAGGGATTCGTCGGTTGCGCGGAAAGGTGGCATGGGAGGGCGATCTCGACGTGATGCGTGAGAGCCGTATCAAAGCCGCCTCATGATCGTTGTTGACACGACGGTATGGGTGGATTATCTGCGAGGGACCTCTTCTCCCCATACGGCATGGCTTGAATCAAATCTGGCGGTTGAACGACTTGGACTGACGGATCTCATTCTGTGCGAGGTCCTACAAGGAGTTGGGACAGACGCTCAGTTTGATGCCGTTCAAGCTGAATTGCTGAGGTTCGAAGTCCACGAGACAGGAACCATTGAACTTGCGGTTGAAGCGGCCACAAACTATCGCCGACTTCGCGCTGTTGGGCGGACCGTTCGAAGAACGATCGATTGTCTCATTGCAACGTTCTGTCTCGTTGAGGGACACGCATTGCTTCACAACGATCGAGACTACGATCCATTTGAAGAGCACCTCGGTTTGAAAGTTATCCATCCATAGGATGGCATGAGAGCCTCATGCCTTTCCGAGAGCAGCTGAAGCTGAGTTTTGTCCTCACCGGCCGATGCTAAGTAATATAAACGGATCAACGGCAGGCGTTGGCTGTCGATGGGTACAAGGTGTTGCAGGACGACCGTGGGCCAGTCCGTACAGTCGGGAATGACGGCCGGCTGATCCGTTGTCCGGCCGACGAAAAGATGGCTGTTACTGAGTGACCGACAGGTGTTGTATAAGCCAATCGGCAATGACATGCGTCATTCGTGTGAAGTCCGGCCCCTTCGTGAACTGGTGGTCCGCTCCTGTCAACATCTCCAGGTGTTTCTTGGCCCGCAGCGCTTCGTAAAGTTGTCGGCTTTGGTGCAGCGGGACATGCTCATCGCAGTCTCCCTGCACGATGACGGTCGGAGTCGTAATCGATCGTGCGGGATTGTATGCAATCTGCCGAAGAGCATCTTCATAAAAGGCATAGTGAAGCGTGATTCGGTCCGGGCCACCCATGATGTTCGGAATCGTGTCGGTGGCTTTCCATTGAGCCATTCCGTCATCCCCGAATTCGAGCCGTAACTCCTCGGCGAAGTCGACGACGGGACATTTCAGGGCGAGACAGGCCAAGTCCGTCCGTTGCGAAGCAGTCAAAATCGAGACCAAACCGCCGAAACTCGATCCCATCAGGCCGATGTGCCGATACCCACGATCTCTCATGAGCTCGACCGCTCTCTGTGCCTGTTCAACCGCCAAGCTGATGGTGATTTGATCGAACGGGCCCTCGCTTTCCCCCTGGCCGAAGAAGTCGAAGCGAAAAGTGGCGATGCCTTGATCGATCAACATGCGGGTCAGTGCGTTGTTCGTCGAGCTGGTTTTCGATGAAAGAAACCCATGACAGAGGATGGAGATCTTGTCCGTTCCTCCGTGTGGGATGGTCAAGATGGCAGCTACCCGATGGCCGTGAGGGTCGAGAAATGAGAACCGTTCTTCCATGGAAGCGATTGTATCAGAGTCGGTACCTGAGGTGAGGGTGAGAGTCGAACCGGTCGCAGGTTCAGGCCGTGAGCTTGAGCCCGTCGGTGGAGATCTGTCCTGTCCGAAGCTGGTCGGGTTTCTTGGCGATAATTGCGGCCAGCTTGACCGAAAAGATGACCAAGCCGGTCATGAGGCAACTAAGGCTGGTCCAGCTCGCAACTCGGATATAGGGTGAGGTCAGCGGCACATTCCAGCTCAGCGCCGCCACGATGCCGAGTCCCATGGTTCCTAGGTTGAGTGTGGCGATTTGAACGGTACGCCAGCGGTTCATCATGGCCGTGAGCCGGTCAAGATAGGCCCCCCGTTTCTTATGGCTCGAAACGCGACCGGTCGCGAGAATGATTGGAATCATGTAGGAGAATGCGCCCATGACGGCATTCATGATGAAACCGACGAATGTCATATGTGTATACGCGACCAAGTGCAGCTTGCCGTAAGGTAACGTCCGCGGGCTGGATAGGTTATTGGCTCCGACAAGCATGCCTAGAATGATGGTAAAGATGAGAAAGAAAACGCTGACGAAGAGATGGTCCGAGGCGGTGCTGCCGGTATGGGATGAGGAGAGCCACGTTCGAAACAGAGTGCCGGTCCAGAGCATCCCTCCCAGAAAAAGAACGGCGGCGGCGGCCAGTTCAATCGGGACCGATGAGTTCAAGAATCCACCGATTAAGACGGCCATGCCTATCGGTATCAAGATCGTTCCGATACGGGCAAGCTGAGGGTCCAACCGAGGGCGGTTCCAGACCGTCGGCAGGAGATGATGCACCATCCCGATGATGACCAAGACCACAAAGCCGAGCACCACCAGGTGAATGTGCGCGAGACGCACGTAGCCATAGGATTCCGGAAGGTACCCGAGCGCCACGATTTCTCCGACGGCCGATCCGCCGACAAGGCAGGAAAGGGAAAGCGCGTAATACCAAGAATCTTTGATTGAGAACTCCGAGACCCGGCTTGCACGTATCCAAACGGTATAGATGACGGAAAGAAACGCGGCAATGACTACGAAGCCGGCCACAGCCACGACCAGGTACTGATGCAGCCAGAATCCCATGAGCATTCCAATCAAACCGCCGTTCATCGCCAAAAATGTGAGAGGATGGGAGTCCGCTTCTTTCCGGTCTGCCGAGCTAGGCGGAGGGACCAGCAAGATGAATCCGCCGAGAATGATCTGGGCGACACCCCCGACCAAAGTTGCATGGACATGGAGCGCTCTGACCCACGGCGGCAACGGGGTACCGTGAACCAGCCCGACCACAGTCGCCATGCCGAGGATCGACGCCAGCACCAGCCAGCTGAAACCCGTGATGCAAAATGTAAGGGGGGAAATGGTTCGAGCGAACATCGGATGTGTTACCGCTCCAGGAAATAAAAATGGTCCGTCGGGCCTTGTCCGTGGCCGATCGCTAAGCCGTGTCGGATCGCTTCCGTGACATAGGACTTGGCGGCTTGCGCAGAATCTAGGACGGATCTGCCTCGTGCCAGATGAGCGGCCAATGCGGAGGCGAACGTACAGCCGGTGCCATGCGTGTGGCGGGTCTCGATGAACTCTCCCTTCAAAACATTGAAAAACCGTCCGTCATAGAGCACATCGGTCGCTCGTTCATTGAGCAGATGTCCGCCTTTGATCAGGACATGCTTACATCCGAAGCCGTGAATCACTTTGGCCGCTCGCCGGGCATCGGCTAACGAGGTGATTTCAATCCCAGACAGTTGCTGCGCTTCATGGACGTTCGGTGTCACGACCGTGGCAAGTGGGAGCAACTTCGTCTTGACGGCTTCGACGGCGTCCGGCCGCAAGAGGGAATAACCGCTTTTGGAGATCATCACGGGATCTACGACCACGTGGGCGACATGTTGTGGCGCCAGCATGGTGACGACCACCTCGACGACGGCCGCCGACGACAACATGCCGGTCTTGACAGCGGCAACGTCGAAGTCGTCGAAGACCGCGTCGAGTTGCGACGCAATAATGGCCGACGGCAATTCAAGGACATCCGTCACTTCTTCGGTATTCTGAGCCGTGATCGCCGTGATGACGGACATGGCGAACACACCGTTGGCGGACATGGCTTTGATGTCGGCCTGGATACCTGCGCCTCCGCCGGAATCAGAGCCGGCAATGGTGAGCACCTGTTTCAACGTATTCGACATGAAATGGTCCTTTATGATGTCATCTGCTCAGGTTCCGACGTGTGCCGACCTTCAGTCCATCAGGCTTCTCGTGGAGTCCGTCCGCCGATTGCTTGACGCTCTCCTCATCACTCGTCCGGCCCACGGCGATGTCGGATGTGAAAGGATGTCATGAAACCGATGAGCAGTACCGGAAGTCCGGTCATATGCGTGAACTGCATGTCATTATACTCAGCGAAGATCGGCTGTCTAGCCGGCGGTAAAAAATGGCGCGGCGAAGCAGGCGCCGGAGGCGGCGTGGAACGAAGCCGCTCGCCCAAGGAATCGGCCTTTGCCGCTTGATTGCAGTGGATCTGTCGGTCGCTGGTCGAGATGAATGTTCGGTTCCCTACGAAGGTTCAGCTGAGGCACCGTA
>JAICUC010000251.1 GCA_025936075.1 Nitrospira sp.
AGTGATCACGGCGGTAATCTTGTGAGAACCAATGTCGACATCGATCTGCGCCAGGATCGCATCCCGCTTGATCGCGGTCACTCGGCCGACGAGCTTATTTCGCCCACTGACATCCTCGGCGCCTGAGGTTTTTTTGCCCAGTCACCGGTCGAGCATGCCTTCAACTCTTCATTCAGTGCGACGACTTTGATATGCGCGAAGACTCGCTGCCCCGGTTTCAATCCCAAAGTGATCAGCGATTTGCGCGTGATGCTGGCCACGAGGGGCGCTCTGATATCCAACCGTACATCCACTGACGCCTGATCCATTTCCCGGATTTCGATAATCGTGGCCTCCAGCACGTTCAGCACACTGGTCGGACAGCCGGTTCGACCGATGACCACGCTCACATCGCTGGAAAGGATGTGAACACGCATGACCTGCCCCACGGCGACAGCCTGAGGCGGCACAAAGAGAGATTGACCGTGACATTCCAGTCGGGTCAGGCCGTACTCCGCTTCATGGGCCGCCACAGGAGCATCCAAGACGGCGCCGATGCGATGCGCTCCGACCTGCTCCATCGCAATTCGTCGTTCTTCCGAGGGTACGCGTTTGTAGCCATATAAAAGATTCGCGCGGACATTGTAGTGTGGAAACAAGCGCGGTTCTTGGAACACATACCCAATTGGACGTTGAGAGAGTGGTCGGCACAAACCGACCTTTTCGTCCTGCCAGACCTCGTCGCCGACCTGCAGAAAGCCCTGAGGAGCCCGCTCAAGACCGGCAAGGCATCTCAACAGCGTCGTCTTTCCCGAGCCGGACGGTCCAAAAATGGCGGTAATGCCCGACATGGGAACATCCATCTCGACATTCAAATGAAAAGCAGGAAATTGCACTCCAAAGCATGCCCGCAAGCGGCTCATGACGCATGGATGGGAAATCGCCTGTTCGTGATATACACGGTCAACAACACGAGAAACGAAAAGATCAGCATGAAGGCCGAGACGACATGCGCTTGGGCGTATTCCCCGACTTCGACGTGCTCAAAGATGGTCGTGGAGAGGACGCGTGTTTGTCCTGGAATCGATCCCCCGACCATGAGCACCACTCCAAATTCGCCCATCGTATGCGCGAACCCCAGCACGATCGCACTGATATACCCTCGCAATGCGATCGGGGAGATGACCGTGACAAAGGCGTCCCACGGTGACGCGCGAAGCGACCAGGCTGCTTCCAGCGGGGCTTTGCCGACGGCTTCGAACGCGCTTTGCAACGGCTGGATGACGAACGGCATCGAATAAAACACGGACGCAATCACCAGCCCGGTGAAGGTGAACGCCAAGGTGAGATCTGCAACACGGCCGAGCGGTCCGTACGGACCCAGCGCAATGAGGATGTAGAACCCCAGGACGGTGGGAGGCAACACGATCGGCAGTGCGACCGCTGCTTCCACGATCGGTCTCCATCGAGAGCGGGTATGGGCCAGCCACCAGGCGAGAGGCGTGCCCACAATGAGCAGGACGGCCACGGTCATTGTGGCCAGTCGAATGGTGACCCATAACGCGCTCAGATCCAGCTCTGTCAAGACTTCCATGTGCGCTCTCTCTGCGGTGCCAAGTTTAGTAACGGCCGTCTGATCATAGAAACGCGCTCTTCAAAGAAGGCAGAACGGTCCAGTGTCCTCCTATTTCAGCTCATAGCCGTAGCGTTCGATGATGGTCTTGGCTTGCGGACCACCGATGAACTCCAGGAGGGCTTTGGCTCCCGCGTTATCCTTTCCCTTCGTCAGCAGGATCACGTCCTGCTGGATCGGTTCGTGCAGATCGGTCGGAACAGGCCAGTGACTGCCCTTTCCCTTGATCTTCGGGTCCATGATCTGGGACAAGGCCACGAAACCCAACTGCGCATTGCCGGATTCGATGAACCCCATGGTCTGGCCGATGCTTTCGCCCATGACAATCTGAGGCTGGAGGCTGTCCCAGAGTTCCAGTTTTTGCAGAGCTTGCATCGCCGCAACGCCGTACGGAGCGGTCTTGGGATTGGCGATGGCCAGGCGTTTGAATTTTTTCGAGCGTACCGTCTCTTCCCCCTTGATCAGATCAGCGTTCGCACTCCAGAGCACAATCCGGCCAATGGCATAGGTGAAGCGGGTGTCCTTGACTCCAAGCCCTTCTTCTTCCAACTTCTTGGGTCGTTCATTGTCGGCCGAGAAGAACACGTCGAACGGCGCGCCGTTCTTGATTTGCGTATAGAAATTGCCGGATGACCCGCCAGCCACTTTTAGTTGATGGCCGCTGCATTTTTCGAACTCGATCGCAAGTTCACGGAATGGTGGAATGAAGTTCGCGGCCACCGCCACCAGCATTTGTTCGGCGAAAACCGGGGTCACTGCTGTGCATGCGATGAGAGTGAGACACCAGGCAAGCATTAGTCGTTTCATGGCCACTCCTTTCTAGATCCTGAGTCGTATTTGAAAATAGAAGTAATCACTATCTTTGTTCCCGCCGGTCGGCATTTGGGCCAGGATCACGGGACTGTCGAAATAGGAGCCCTTGAACCAATGGATATAGCCGGTGTCAAAGTCGAGGTTCCGGGTGACGGCCCATCGGGCGCGCAGTTGCATATCGTGCCCGAGCGAACCACCGGCGCTCCCCGTGGGGTCCCGCAAGCCGGAACTCCCAAAGACATCCTTGTTCTGCGCGAGATACCAGACGCGATGTTTCACCTCCAAAATCCAATCGGGTGTGGGGTTGAGGATCAGCCGCCATCCCGGCGAAATGAGATTGGTGCGGTAAAAGGGACCCCACATGCTGGTCATGTTGTATTCGAAGTTGCGCGCGCCAAATAACGTATCGAACCCTTCGTCCTGACTATCGCCCGGCTTGTGATCGCCGCTCACATAGTCGAAGTGAAAGAGTATTCGGGGTGTCCAGGGCAGATTGAACATATAGCCGATATCGAGGTGCTCAAAATGGGCAAAGTGTTTGGTCACGCCTTTGTGGCCGATCTGCCAGGCGGTCTCAATCTCATAATCGAATTCTCCCGGCTTGGGGTCTTTATACAGACGGCCGCCAAACGTGTTATAGGTGCGATGGCTGGTCACCGTCGCCACCCGTCGATCATTCAAGCCCATGTAGTAGGCGTCCAAATTCAACCAGCGCACATGCTGGCTCTCAAAATAGGTACCCCAAAAGAGCGACTTGTTGTTCTGGGTGTCAAGGCTCGTATCGTCTCGTTGGACCGTCTCCGTGACGAAGGCCCTGAGTTTCCAAGTTTTGTCCTGGCTGATTTGCCAATAAAACCCATCGAAGGCATTGGTGGTGTTGCGAAAATCGTTGCGCGCAATCAACCGTCGGTTCCCGACATCCAGGGTAAAGCGGCCAAAGAGAAAATCGCTCCGTAACCCCGTCCCCAGGACATTGTCCAACTTCACGGCGCCAAACAACTGGGTCACATCGAATTCATTGATCATGGTGGTGTCCCGGAACGATCCAGGCTCTCCATTGAAAAACGATCGCGAATCCTGTCCCTCGAACAGGAACCGCAAGGGCCCGTTGCCGCCCAGTCCCACACGAAGCCGCGACCGCATTGGGACTTGGGAATCCGTCGCCCCGTTGCCGGCGATCTGGCTGGCCCGCCAGGGATGGTCATACGACTCAAATCTGGTCCGGTTTTCGAGCCCGAGATCGATCCAGTCGGGCAGGTGCAGCCCGGTTTTGAGGTAGCGATTCCACTCGATGTCCTTCCGGCGATTGAGGATCGCATCGGGCGGCTCAATCCAGTTCTTTCCCGTCTGGTCTGAGACGGCATGATAGCGCTCATTGGTAATCCATCCGGTATCGCGCATGAACTTGAACACCGGATCTTCCGTGCTCTTGAAGGCCCAGGTGCCGCAGGGAATTTCGGGGGATCGTTGCTCACTGATCCCAGGGGCGGTGGATGCACAGGGGTACGGGCCTTGCTGGACCAGTTCCCCATATTCGACGGCGTTCGCCCTGTCCGTGCCCCCAAAAAGGAGCGGTACCGTCAGTACGATGCGCCATAGCGATGGCTTCGACATAATCTCCTCTTCATTCAGACGGTTCATGTGAAAGGGGTGGTCAACCAGGCGAGCAGGAATCAGACGACTCGCAGGGCATGAACTTTCCCGGTCTCCCGGGTGTCGTATCCTCCTAAGGCTTGAAGCTCGTTTCGAAAGGGTCCGCTCACGATGGTCTCAAACAAGTGCATAAGCGTCGGATGAGACTTCAGATAAGACTTGGGGACGACCAGATCGTAGCGGGCGGCTTGCAGCGGGACGAAGTCGAGGTCAAACAACTGCGCCGCCGAGCGAATGCCGATACCCACATCGGCCTGGCGTCCCTGGATGACGCGCGCGACTTCAAAATGGGAAAAGACGATCCGGTCATATCCATGAACCTGGGTTGATTCGACTCCAGCGGCTCGCAACCGTTGATCGAGCAGGAGTCTCGCCCCGGAGCCTTCTTCCCGATTGACCACCGTGACGGTCGGGTGCGCCAGATCCGCAACAGTCCGGATGGACAACGGATTGCCCTTCCGGACTAAGAATCCTTCTTCCCACGTCGCAAAGGTGACGACCTCATAGGCCGAGCCTTTGAGATGTCGGCGAAGGAACGGCAGATTCGATTCGCCGGTGCTTGGATCGAACAGATGCACGCCCGCCACATGGACTTCCCCACGCTGGAGGGCATGCAGGGCCGCCATACTGCCCATCGGCCACCCGACGACCGTCGTCTGATCCTTGTGTCGCCGGACATATTCACCGGCCAGGAAAATGGCCGGATCGCAGCCGGCCACGGAGATAGCATGTTGGATTGCGTCCCGATCGCGCGACAGTTTGACACGAACGCTCGCCCCAGACGGCTTATGCTCCGGGTCGGTGAGATAGCCGTCGGCCGGCACGGCGAAGCACAGTTGCTCCCCCAGATCGGCGACCGGCCGCACGATCGTCCGTTTTCCCACCGTCGACACTTTGACGCGAATCAAGAGCGTATGCGCATCGACCTGAGGGAGCCAGCCGATCAGGGTGCCTTCGATAACGTCGTCTACCGGGATAAGACGAAACAAATCCTCGACACGGCACGAGAGAACGGCAGCCAATCGGAGCGCAATGGCTGTGGTCGGCAAATACAGGTTGGATTCAATGGCAGAGACGGCCTGCCGCGTAATGCCCGCGCGATTCGCGAGTTCGCCTTGCGAGAAACCTTGCTTCGTGCGAACCGATTTCAGGTGATTGGAAAATTGAACCGCGTTTGCTTGTCGCCTTGTCTCAATTTGCATGGCGGCGATGTATAGCAATTACACATTGCCACTGTCAATGATAATTTACTGGATGTCTGTTTTATTTTTCAGGTTTATATTATTTTTTGGCTTTACGC
>JAICUC010000114.1 GCA_025936075.1 Nitrospira sp.
CACCTATACCGTTTCTCCT
This sequence comes from Nitrospira sp., assembly GCA_025936075.1. Lineage (GTDB taxonomy): Bacteria > Nitrospirota > Nitrospiria > Nitrospirales > Nitrospiraceae > Nitrospira_D. The sequence continues at coordinate 20 of JAICUC010000114.1, forward strand.
CAGTCGGATCGCATGGGGTATCGGTTGAGCGGACCGAACATCATCCACAAGGGATCCATGCCGTTCATCTCCGACGGCACAGCAATGGGAGCCTTACAAGTTCCATCAGATGGACAACCAATATGCTTAATGGCCGACCGGCAAACCACCGGTGGGTATCCCAAAATCGCCGTGGTGATCTCGACGGATCTTCCCCTCGCGGCACAGCTGGCCCCCGGCGACAGCATCACCTTTGCCTTGTGCACCGTTGCCGAAGCTCAAACGGCATTGCGAAAGCAACGCGCTCAGCTGGACAAAGCGCTGCCGCTATAAAACAGCCCTCCCTTGGCGATAGCACCAGCTGAAACAACGGACTAAGTTGACCTCAGCCCTCGTCCGACCCTTCACATATTAAGAGACGAGCCGAACAATCGCATTCTCGAATGTGCGATGGCCGCAGAAGCACAGTGGACCGTTACTTGCGATCGACATCCGCTTGGGCTCGGGCAATATGCAGGCTGCAGGATCATTTCATTGGCCGGCTTTCTCGCCGACCTTCAAAAGTAGACAAGTTCCCACCGGACCGCGTTTCCAATTCGCACTTTCCTTCAATACTCGCGGTACTTCGATAGCAAGATCGCCATGGACGCCTCTGATTGCACCGCTTCATTTAATCCTTTCAGTTTATCGAGAGTTTCAACGGTAAGTTTCGCGATGAACGCCTCAATCAGCACTGGTTTGCGGCGCTCCTGGAAGCGCAGCTCATGATCGAAGCCCGGCGGAGATCCGAGTAGCTATTTTTCCGGCAAGCTGTGCCAAACCAGAATTTGCGGAACTTTCAGAAAGTGCGCATCTGTCGTGATCACCGCCAAGCCATATTGCATCGCGGACGCGGCAATCCAAATGTCGTTCGTCGGAATCGGTGTACCGGCGCTCCACAGCGCCTCGAGAATCACGGCATAACGCTCGACCGTATCTTCGTCAACCGATAAGGCTGAGACTCGAGAAGAAGCCATGAACTGCCGCAGTCGGACTTCATTTTTCTGTCTCATGCGACCTCGCAGAAAGCCGGCCCATAATTCCCCAAGTACCACGGCATTCAGATAGATGGCATCCACGGTCTGAAGCATCTCCTTGACCGACGTATCGCCCCGCATAAAGGCGGAATACCCGACGTGTCCAGTAGAGCGCGACTCATTTCCACATCTCCAAATCGATCCCTCGTTGTTTCTCCAACGCTCGATCAAACGCCTCAGCCTGCTGCCTGGTCCATGAGCCCGACAGATCGTCGAGGTCGTGGTACCGGCGAACCGTCTTCCGTTCCGACTCGCCCAGGTGATCTTGCAACAGACCGATTACGACTTTGTTCACGCTTACGCCTTTTTTCTTCGCCCGTTCGCGAATCGTTCGATCCAACTGAGGGGGAAGATTTCGCAAGGTTATCGCTTTCATCGTACCTCCTTTTGCATCACCATATGCATCAGAGTGATGCAGGACGTAGCATCCGAACAGACGCCTGTCAATGATCCGACTCGGTTGCATCCGGCCATATCACATCATCGATCACTCGGGGGTCCGCGCATCTTCGGTTGAGGCAGGGGTGAAGGAATCGAGCTGCTCTTGATCTCATGGACCGGTCTCGCTACGATGGCCACCGCCTATGTGGCTCAAGCTTTTGAAGACAGGGATGACGACGGTGATGCTGGCCGCGTCTCTCGCCGGTTGTGCAACCAAGCACTATACGCCTTTGGGTGATGCAGATAAGGCGGAGATCGAACAGCTCAAAGAGGATGTGTATCGGGTAGAATATCGAACGAGCGCCTTCACCCCGCAGGAACAGCTGGATCTCCATCTCCGTCGCCGCTGTGCGGAGCTAACCCTCCGTGAGGGGTATGACTTTTTCCACCTGGCTCAGCGCACCGACGTACTGGGCTTCTCACGCCGCACGGCCATGACGGTGACGCTGTACAAAGACCCAAAACCCATAGGGACTGTGGATCTCTACGACGCGAAGAAAGTGTTGACCGAAGCCTCATCTGTTTTGCCGTCAAACTAAGAAGACAACGAAAAACAGGCTCACTTCCAGCCCACGACTTCGCATCGGCAGCGGGAGTAGAAGGCATCCGGGTGACTTCCCCAGGCCATCAGTGCATGTTGCATTTCGGCAAGCTCCGATTCAGTGGCCCATTGTTCCTTCACAATCAGCGCTCGGTGCTGATTTAAGAAGACGCCGCCGAAGTAACGGCTGAAGCCGAAGGTAAACTCCGGCGTGCCGAAGGCATCGCACGATGCCGAAGCGACAATGTTCTGAAATCCGGCTTCCCGCAGCAGCCGGCGCTGTTTTCGCCCGAACAGCGGATCTCCACCATTGTGTTCAATCACCCGTTTCATCAGCTTCCAAAACCGATCGACGCCCTCATGAGGAGGAAAATACACATCGCCATCGAAATCCGCATCGCGCAACCCAATCACGCCTCCCGGATTGAGGATACGCCACAGTTCTCGCAAGGCTTTCATCGGCTCGGCAAGATGATAGAGAACAGCGTGAGCCAAGACGGCGTCGAAGGTTCCGTCTTCGAATGGAAGGGCATACAGGCTGGCATGGTGGAACTCGACGTTGCCGATCCCGCGCTGCTGTGCCTCTCGACGGCCCATGTCGAGCTGGCCGTCCTCAATATCAATCCCCACGACTCGTCCCTGCGGGACCAGCGCCGCAAGAGTGACGCTGATTCCGCCCGGCCCACATCCACAATCCAGTACGCGCATGTTTGGTTTGAGATGCGGAACGAAAAATGCGGCATCACGGGCCGCGTTCCGTCTCGCCAAACCTTGCAACACCAGCGGATCGTAGCCAGCGGAATAGGTTTCGTGTTTTTCCAGGGACATGTCGTTGACGAAATTAGTGCGGCCTCAGGCAAAGTGGTCGAGGTAACTTATAAACTGATGATCGTCCAGCGCCGCGCCAAGCCGCTCACACACCCGCTTCAACAAGTCGGTCCCGCGTTCACTGGAGAAGTCGAGCATGCCACCGGCGATGACCCACATGGTCAGTGGAGACCCCAAGCCAATTCCCACATCCGATCGAAGGTCTTCGGCGGAATATCCTCCGACGCCATGGGCCACCAGGGTCTCGTGATACAACTTCAGGAGCGACGCTTCCGTCGCGCGGCGCTGCTCGACCGTCAGGGAGAGGGCAAGTAAATAGGCCAAATCGCGCGGGCCGGGCGCCCGCCGCGCCACTTGCCAATCAAAGACCGTGACACCTCGTTCCCCGCGGGTGGTGATAAAGGCGAAATTGTCGGCTCGGAAATCGCCATGGGTGAGAGTTTGCGGCCTGTCCACCATCCGCTCAATATAGGTCGGCAGGACCTGCGCAAACCGTTTCGCTGTTTCCAAGACATGGGGCGTGAGGAAGGCGCCGCACCGTTGTTCGAATCGCGGGAGCATCGTCCGATAGAGACCAATCCTGAACTGGGCTTCTTCGGTGAGAGAACGCAACCACGACAATTGCTTGAGGAAGGGGGCATCCCAAAAGTGAGCGTGCAAGCGCCCGAGTTGCCGGACCATCACAATGGCATCCGTCGAAGAACAGCCGGTGAGATTGTCCCCGAACTCCGCCTGACCAAGATCCTCGAGCAGCAGGAGACATTCACACGTTTGTTTATTATAGAGAACGAGGTCGGGACGAGGGACCCGCATCGGGAAGTCCGGCCGCAGCGCCACGTCGCGGTAAAACCCAGCCTCGGTTTCATAGAGGCCCACCTTTCCGAGTTGTTGCCTTATGGCGGGATCGGCCGAGGAAAGCTTGACAAAGAATGAGGCGGGAGCGCCAGCTTCCTGCTCATCGTAGGTAATGATAAGACGCGCGGTTTGCCCCAGAAAGCCGCTGCCGGCCGCGATGGGCTGCACCTCAATGGCCACAACCGTGGCGCGCTTGAGGATCCCGGCACGACGCAACACCCGCGTGAGCCAGCCGACGGTGATGGCATTCAGCGTTGCAGGAATGAACTCCGTGTCGTCAGGTTCCTGAGTCGTCATGATTGCGGAAGATATCACACTCTCTCTTAAATATGTATACGATAGAAGACGCGACCCCTCACTCCACGACGGCCTGCCTCCACGCGCGTGTTGCGGGTTCGGAGTCCGGAGACTCACGCCGAGTCCAGCCTCCCTATTTCGCCGCTGAGACCGGCGGTGTGATCCGTGGCTGACGCGTCATGCGAAGACCACCTTTAGGCCGCAACGTCACCATGAACTGAAGCTCAACGCGTTCTTGGGCGAGCCGCAGATCATAGCGGCGGCCGATGAGCGCCAGGAGCAGCAGCCCTTCGACCGACGCGAAATGGGAACCCACGCAGGCACGCGGCCCGGCGCCAAACGGCCGATAGGTATAGTGGGAATGTGATCGGTCACTGCCCAGCCACCGTTCAGGCAGAAACTGTTCGGGGTGAGGCCAAAAGTCTGGATGTCGGTGCAAATTGTAGAGACTGATCAACACGCGCGCGCCTTGTGGCAGGAACACGCCACCGACGGTGGTGGGTGTCGCCACTGTGCGCTGGACGAGCGGGACCGTCGGGTAGAGACGCAGCGATTCCTCGAAGACGGCGCGTGTATATGGGAGGTGCTCAAGGTCTTCGGCGCTTGGCGTCCTTCCTTCGAGCACCCGGTCCACTTCCTCATGAAACCGTGCCTTCGCGTCGGCGTGCGTGGCGAGGAGATACCAGGTCCAGGAGAGGGCATTGGCGGTGGTGGAGTGGCCTGCGGCATAGAACGTCAATATTTCATCCCGCAGCTCTTGGTCGGTTAGGCCATCACGGGTCTCCTCATCGCGTGCGTGAAGAAGCGCATGAAGAAGGTCGTCATGCTGCTCGCCGCTCTGTCGCCGGCTGGCCAGCAACACAGCGATCAACTCGTCCATAGACCGCATCGCAGAACGAAATGCACGGGTGCCCGGGGTGGGTATCCACCGGGGGAGGAAGAAGGGATTATTGTCCGAATCGATGGCGTACTGACTGCTTACTTGTAACGCATGGATCATCCGGTTGATGTGGTGACCCATGCTGGTGCTGAACATGGTGTGAGAGATCACGCCGAGGGTCAATTGCCGCATTTCGGCGGCGATATCGACTGACGGTCCTTCCTCGGCTGGCCACCCGGCCATCCATTGTTCACCCACCTGGGCCATCTGATCAACCATGGTTGCGATGCGCGGGCGGTGGAAGATGGGTTGGATAATCCGGCGATGGCGCCTCCACACGTCGCCTGATGCGGTGATCAACCCATTGCCCAAGACCAATGCCAGCCCGGACGGGCGCCTCGGATCGTATACTTTCACAAACTGGTCGGGGTCTTTGAGCACGGCTTCGGCGAGATGGGGATGGCTGAAGAGATAGCGCGTCTTCAGGCCCAGCCGAAAGCGCAGCGCATCGCCGTGCTGGCGCCACCAGGTCCAGAGTTGATCGACAGGACGGGTCTTGTACTCGCGGAGGTGGCCTAGGAGCGGCACCGCGCCAGGAACATCGACCAGCGTGAAGGACGGCGGCGAATCCGGCATGAGGGACACTAGCATACTCTAGCCGGCGCAGAGAACTGGCTCACCTCCTCGCCAGGCCGTCCGGCACAACAGAGCCCCTCGTAGTCGGCAACTTGTGGGCACAATGAGTTTACTAAAGGGGGCCCGTTCCACGTGCAGATCAAGATCTGCGATCTTTCAATGAGTACTGTGATAAAAAAGGCCATGGGAAGACTACCCTACTCTCTTTTTCAGACCATGGTGGTTGCCTTGCTATTATCTGGCTGTGGGGCTGCGCAGCTTGGGGCGTGCGCACCGCATACGAAAGAAGAAGGCACGCCTACTCGAAACTGGCTCGAGTGTTTCGATCAACCATTCTCGCACGGGGGCATCACCCATTCGGTGTTCTGCCTGCAGGACGGCACCGACAAGCCTCCGGTGCTTTTGCTTCACGAGTTGACCGGCCTGTCTCCGGGGACACTTGCCTACGCCGAAGAGCTCTCGAAGGACTTCACTGTGTACGTGCCCCTGCTCTTCGGCGAGAAAGGCAAGTTTTCTCTTACGAAGGGATTGTCGGCCTATTGGTTCCAAGGATCAATGGAGTTTTTCCCAGGTGGTGAATGGGGCATTCCCTCCCGGGGAAGTGCTCCTATTGTGGATTGGCTGCGGGATGTGGTGCAGAAGGTTGGAGAACGGCATACTCAACAGCGCATCGGCATCATCGGAAACTGTTTGACAGGCCCTTTTCCTCTCGCGCTGCTGAATCATCCTCGCGTCAATGCCGCGGTGGTGGCCCAGCCGTCGCTGCCTCTCCGTTTCTGGTGGCACACGGATGCCGACCGCCGATCTCTCGGTCTGTCGGCCGACGATCTGCAGTACGCGAGGAAGAGTGCTGCAAAAATCTACGGGGTGAGGTTTGAAACAGATTGCATGTCGGCGCCGGCTAAACAGAAAACGCTGCGCGACGAATTCGGCGATCGCTATATCAATGGCGAGATTCCCGCGAACGCCTATCTTCTCGAAGGAAAGCCGGTCAAGGCGCACAGCACGCTGATCGGTTCGTGGAGAGCGCAGGGCGAGGCGGGACGGCCTGCGCGAGACGCGCGCGAAAGAGTTCGAGAGTTTCTGCTGAAGGAACTCAGTGAGCCTGCGTCGAGCGGATGAACCGCTCTGCAAGCGAGGTCTTCATCCCCTAGCCATTTCATGGACAATGACTGTTGCAGCACGCATTCGGGTGCTGGACGAGGACTTGTGAAATACCTCTATTGAATAGCTATTACCAACTTTTTCAAACGTGCTTCGACCCATGACGATCGCATCAATGTCGGCAATGAACTCGTTGTAGCCGTACGCGGTGCTGTCGCCACGCCTTCGCCCATCAGCCAGTCGAGATCGCCGTTGGGCTGCGCAATAAATCCGTCGAGGCTGACGCCCACGAAGACCGCGCACTCCGATACAACATGGTCGTCTTTCATGCCATCTCCCTTCAGCTCGTCATATCAACATTCCAGCCATGCATCTTCTCCAAAACAGTACGATCGCCGCAATTACAACGCCTCCAACCAGGACAAATAGTCCGATGGTTAGACTATAAAAGGGTGCGCCAACCAAGCCCGAGTTGCGGGAATCGTGGTAGCCAATCCCCTGGCTGCAATAAAAGAGACGATTATCACGCCAAAGAACGGCGCCACGATAAGACGCAACAGTCACCACCAGCCCCACTCCTCCTGGTCCGAATCAGCCGTTTGCCGCCGCACTATTTTTCTGGAGCACACATATTAGGTAAAATAATGCGCTAGGGTAATACCTAGTTCCGCCCGCGTCGCGTAGGATTACCCTACTGTCCGCTTCCGATGGTACAAATCTTTATCGTTTACGCAATGCGCGAGCCCTGATCGGTTACGCCGCACAAGTCTTCCGAATCGCCACATGCGAACTGATGTGGTTGAACCGATGGAAATCGGTCGGATCATCGCAGATACCATAAATATTACCGGAGATGTCATGTGATGAGCGGCAAGGCGCGGTTTCGCATGGTGCTTACCATGAACTAAGCCAAACTCCGTCTGGTTTTTCGCTGCCGTCTAGCGCAAGCCAGGCACCAAGATTAGAGATCGGGGGAACAACGTCATCAATTTTTCCCAAGGGGTCACATGTTCAAGTTGTCATCAGTCGGTGGCGAGATTCGAATTTGTCTGTGAAAAGGGGCCGGCTGAGCTCCCATCCCGTTCGATGATCAGAAGATCGCAGAGATTCAGAAAGCAGACCTTCGTTGCACGAAGAAGTAGGGCAAGATCCTGTTGACCCATAAAGGAGGGAACTATGTCCACGCAGACCAAACCGAGTCACAACACGACCAGCGACGCGAAGGTTGCGAAAATCGACATGAAGTTCGAAATCGTCGTCATCCCCGTTTCGGATTTCGACCGCGCCAAAGAATTCTACGGTGAGAAGCTCGGATGGCGCCTTGATGCCGAGTACGACAGCGGTAAAGACTTCCGCATTATGCAGTTCACGCCACCTGGCTCAGGGTGCTCGGTCATCTTCGGCAAGAACGTGACCGCTGCGACACCCGGCTCCACGCAGGGCCTGTACCTGATCGTCTCCGATATCGAGGCTGCCCGCAAGGAGCTGCTCGGTCGCGGCGTCAAGATCAGCGAGGTGTTCCACGACGCCGCGGGCATATATGCTGGCAGGGATGAACCCTACCTGTTTGGTCGGCATCGGGTCAGCGGCCGCGACCCCGAGCGCATCGCAGCTACCGCTCGTTCGCCTCGTTCCATGATCCGGATGGCAACGGCTGGCTGCTCCAGGAGATCACAACGCGGCTGCCTGGGCGCATCGACTCCTCGACGACAACCTTCGCGTCCATGAACGATCTGGCGAGCGCTCTTCGGCGTGCGGAGGCTTCCCACGGAGAGCATGAAAAGCGCATGGGAGGGCAGCGGGACGACAACTGGCCTGAGTGGTACGCCGCGTACATGGTTGCGGAGCAGGCTGGGACGGAGCTGCCGACGTAAGCGACCACGACGCGATCATCATCGGTGACACGCCGGCGAGCACTGCGTCGGGGCGTTCGCCGAAGGGGCCTGCGATCTTCCTTGAAGGAGGTGCCTCGTGTCGCAGCATTTTGACGCCATCATCATCGGGACCGGCCAAGCCGGTCCGTCACTGGCTGCGCGCTTTTCCTCGGCGGGCATGACGGTCGCAATCATTGAACGTCACAAGTTTGGTGGCACCTGTGTGAATACGGGATGTATACCGACAAAGACGCTCGTTGCCAGCGCGTACGCGGCCCATGTTGCTCGCCGAGGCGCCGAATATGGTTTTGATGTCAATGGCGATGTGCGCGTCGATATGAAACGTGTAAAAGCGCGCAAGGATGAAGTGTCCGGTCGGTCGAACCGAGGCGTAGAGGAATGGCTGCGGGGACTGACAAACTGCACGGTCATCCAAGGCCATGCCCGTTTTGAATCGCCTCGCACTGTCGTGGTTAATGATGACATCCTGCAAGCCGACAAAGTTTTCATCAACGTTGGCGGGCGCGCTTCTCTTCCCGCGATGCCGGGTATTCATGATGTCCCATTTCTCACCAACTCATCGATGATGGATGTCGACTTTCTGCCGGAGCAGCTCGTCATTGTCGGCGGAAGTTATATCGGATTGGAATTCGGTCAGATGTACCGCCGCTTCGGGAGCGAAGTCACAATTGTCGAGATGGGACCGCGCCTGATCGGGCGTGAAGACGAAGATATTTCCGAAGCCGTGCGCCAAATCTTGGAGAGTGAGGGGATACGGATTCGGTTGAATGCGAAATGTATTACACTGGCGAAGCACGACGGCCGTATCTCGGTCGGCCTTGGATGCGGCGAAGGTCCGCTG
>JAICUC010000098.1 GCA_025936075.1 Nitrospira sp.
GAGGTGCTCAACCAGAGCAGATTCCAGATCAGGATGAAACCGACCGGTGACGACCCGCAACATGGCGGGTATTCTACTCTACCCGGTCTCGGGGCCCAAGAGCTCTCCATTGCAGTCGACACAAGCCCAATCCCCGTCGATGAAGGACATGGGGTCTCCGCAGATGGGGCAGTCGGGTGCAGGACCTTTGTTAAGAAGCGGAAGATCCGGGAGCTCGATATCGTCTTCTTCCATGGTCTTCCTATCCTTCTCGTTGTTTGATCTTCAATTGAATGGCTTTTTCCGCACTCTCTCGACTCGGCACTCCGACAAATGTCAACCGCCCGTCGATAATGGTTGCAGGCACGGCACGGACAGAATGTCGATCGGCCAGTTCCTGACCGTCTTTCGTCGTAATATCAACTTCCCGATAGGAGAAGCTGTATTTAACCCTCAGCTGCTTCCACAGGCTCTTGGCAGACGGACAGGCGCCGCAACTTGGCGACACCAGCAAGGTAATGTTCGGCATCGTCGGACTACCAGAATAATAAGTTACGGTTCAGGAGAAGGTTAAACGCTCATTCCGGCTTTGCCGTATGTCTCCCAAACTCAGCCTAAACTCTGAACCTCAACCTTCTTAGCCGAATCATAGCATCGGCTGAAAAGTCGGCGCAAGAAGCACCTCCCCACTTAATATGCCGGAAGATTGTCAAATCGAGAGTGAATTTATCTACCCGCCGGCCACCCGCTGGATGAGTTCTCCGTGCCGTTGATGATGAGAGGAGAACCGGCGGGATTGCCGGCCGGATTGCCCGGAGGTGCCACGATGTTACCCGCAGTGTTGGCATAATATGGAGGATGGGATCGCGGGACGGTGCTTCCGGCCTCACCGGTATTCTGGGATAACGCATTCTTGGTCGCTTTCGGTACGCACCCCATACAAAGTAAGAGCATCATCCCGACAATGACGGCAAACGATTTTCTACTTTTAGAGGCCATAAGCCCCTCCCTAATCAGATTTTCCCCCACGAGGTCGAGACCTGGTTTCAGCGTCTTTTCCCCAGGTTTCCATCCGGCTGGACAGACTTCGATTCCCCCATTCTCTCGAACGAAGGCAGCCGCTTGTACCTTGTGGAGCAACTCTTCCATATTACGTCCAATGGCATTGTTGTGGACTTCATACGCACATAGTTTTCGTCCGGGTCGAACACGAAGCTGCCACGCAACGCGACACCCATCGGCATGCAGTCATGCTCCTCTCTTCAGCTCCATATTGTTGATCCGACTGGTATTTCTATCCACATTGTTCCCCAACAGATAAGCAGCTCGTCTGAGAGCTTCTTGTTCGGCTTCCTCGCGTGTGGGATAGCCGGCCGTGTGAAAAGATTGTTCAGCGGCATGGTCGTCAATACCGCATCTCACGGTGCCCTGGACGGTCCATTGTTTTGGCTCCATGACACGAAAATAGAGCTGCACGCGGCAACCAGCCACGACCATGTCTTTGACATCTTTCTTGGCGTCAGTGATGATAGACATGATTCAGCAGTGCCTCTCACTTGTCCTGTGGAGAGGTCTCTTCAGACGGAAGCGTCGGATGCCGCTCCTCTTCGGTCTTTGCCTCCGGATCAATGGCCATTTTGGGATCAATCACAGGCGGCGTGACAACTGAATCCGGGTGAGGAACCGTCTCGGGCTGTTTCACCATTCCCGGATCTCGCGTACTTGGAGGATTATCCGGAACTGATTGCCCGGTGGACGGATCTTGTGGCGTGGTCGACGGAGGTGATCCTGGCGCGGGAGTAATATCCGCCGCCAGCACAGGCGACACACATGCGGTTAGGAGTACAATGAAAAGCCATCGGCTCATGACTTCACGATATCGGACGGCACGCATCTCTGCCTACTCGGAGATCCCCCTGGTTGAATGGATTTGAGTTCTTCATGAAACACTCACCGGTTAGAGCCTATAGGCGTTCTGCCTTACCCACAATCCGATGGATTCTCATCCCCTTGTCGCTTGTTTGTTTTCTGCTGACCTGCCTGATGAATGAGCCGGCCGCAACCGCAGCTCAAAACCAGCCCCCCCAACTCCGTATTCTGACCTACAACCTGCTGCACGACGGCCCATGGTCGGGGTTCTTCGAGAACGGCACCCATCTCGAAGAACGGCTCGACATGACCATTCAAGAATTGCGGCGTTTACAGCCTGATGTCATCGCCCTTCAAGAAGCTTCTGTCAGTCGGACACACGGCAACGTGCCCCGACGGATTGCCGATGCGCTTGACTATCATATGGTGTTCACCTCCGCGACCGAGCGTATCTTCGGCATCGGCCTCTTGGATCGGCTGATCATCTGGGTCTTGGGGTTCAAAGAGGGGCCGGCCGTTTTAAGCCGGTATCCGATCATCGCCTCGGAAGTCTACAACCTGCCTCGCTGCCGATATCGGCTCGATCCTCGCATTCTGCTTCGTGTCGAGATCGACATACCCGACGGGCCGGTCCAGGTCTTTTCCGCCCATACCTCGAAAGGCGACGAATGCCAACTCCAGCGAGTCGGGGAAGTGTTCCAAGCTCATCGAGGAACAGGACAAGCCATTTTGATGGGCGACTTGAATACCGGTGAGCAAGCTTCGGTCCTCAGCGGGTGGCAGAAGGAACCGGGATTCACCGATGTCTTCCGGGTCGCCAACCCAGGAGTATCCGGAGGAACTGTTTGGCAGGACATTCATGTCGAACGGTCCACTGCCGATCGCCGGGTTGATTTTATTTTCTTGCTGGATGGAAGTACCACTAGGCGTCCGATCGTGCGTTCAAGCCGCCTGGCATTTGACCGCCCCGGTCATCTTCCGAGCGGCGCCGCGCTGTGGCCGTCCGACCATCGCGGCGTGTTGGCAGATATTGAGTTGGCACCTGTCGGCAGTCCACGGATGAGTCAGCTACCCGACTAGCGTCTTCCTCCATACCGAGCTTCGCTTGAGCCGGTGGCGCTTCCTCGCCTTATCGTAACCGATGACACAGGAAAGTCCCCTTGTCGTGGCGTGGCTCTTCCAACACCTAACACTTCATGTTCTACGGCGCCGACACCGAAGACCTGCCGCTCCGAGACAGCGTGAAATACTTTGCGGCAAGGACTGGACAGGACGCCCGGCGCAACACGGCTTCAGCCACGCTGCCCTTCACGAGATGGGAGAACCCGCGGCGGCCGTGCGTTCCCATGACAACGAGATCGCAGTCGGAGCCGTCAATAAAGTCAAGAATGGAATCGGCCGGCAGGCCTCCACGAATCACCGCGCGCACCGAGACCCCCTGGGACTGAACCTCGTCCGCCGCGAGCTTGAGCCGGGTGGCAATCTGTTGCCGGTTCTGTTCCGCTGTGTGTCCGAACGTCAAATCGCTCCCGTAGGAGAGCGGCTCCAAGCTATGCAGGAGCGTCAGGAACGCGCCAAAGTTCTTGGCAATCTGAACGCCATATTTCAAGGCATCCAACGAACAGTCGGAGAAATCAATCGGGACGGCGATCCGCTTGAAGTGAATCGGTTTCGTTGCGCCGTGCCCCTCCACCTCCTCCAGTTTTCTGATCGCCAACACGGGACAGGGAGCCATGGTCAGGACTCGTTCCGTCGTACTGCCCAGAAGAACATGTTGAAGTCCGGTTCTTCCATGAGTGCCCAGCACAATCAGGTCTGCACGGGCCTCCTCGGCCGTTTCGCAAATGATTGTATCCGGAATACCGGCCCGCTGTTGATACTTCACGCGACCCGCCGGTTGTGCCAGTCGTCGAACGACATCATCCAATCGCTCGTGTGTCTCGCTCGGATCCTGGATGGTCGTGACATACGCGCCCTCGTAGATTTCCGGCACGTGCAGGATCGTCACTCTGGCCTCATAGGCATTGGCGAGAAACGCCACATATTCTTCGGCATGATGTGCGCACGAGGAAAAGTCGGTCGCGAAGAGGATTCGCTTGATCAAGGACTGTTCATCTCCCATGGGTCACCCTCCCATTGCACAAGCCTTGTGCGCCTGGCTTTATGGTTCAGGCGATCGCGCCTCCTCTCAATCCGCCCCAACTGGACCTCACTGAGACCGTATCCGGCCCTGGCCAGGGCACGACGCAGAGTCGTAGTCACAGCGGGACTATCGAAATGGGGCATTACATTGACAGCCGGGGCGGCGGTTCCCCCACTGACCCGGATATTTAAGGCAGCGTTCGCACCACACGAGCCGGATTGCCGACCACGATGGTGTCCGGCGGCACGTCACGCACAACCACCGCTCCCGCTCCCACCACGCTACGAGTCCCAATAGTGACCCCAGGCAGCACCACGGCTCCCCCGCCGATCCAGACGTCGTTGCCGATCCGAATCGGCTTCGCGGACTCCAGGCCGGATCGACGAACAACAGGATCGAGCGGATGTTGCGCTGTATAAAGCTGGACCGCGGGACCGATCTGCACGTCGTGTCCGATCTCGATCGGCGCGCAGTCGAGAAAGACGCAGTGATAATTGATGAAGACATTGCGCCCGAGGCGAATATTGTAACCGTAGTCACATGTAAAGAGCGGCATGATGGTCGTTCCGTCGCCGACCGCCCCCATAAACTCGCGCAATAGAGAAATGAGGAGATTTGGATCGCCGTCGGCGAGTGCATTGTATCGGGCCAGCATTGTTTGTACATGGCGGCGGTCCGTCACCAGCTCCTTATCCGCCGAGCGGTAAAGTTCCCCCGTCAGCATTTTGTCTTTTTCGCTCTGCGTGGCCATAGAAGATGCCTTATCAGTGGATGACTTGACCGAACCGCCGCGCCGCCCAATAAGGCGACGCGGCACAATTCAATGGGCGACCTGTCCGAAACGTCCGCGATTGAAGTCGTCGATGGCTTGTCGGATTTCCGCCTCGTTGTTCATGACGAAGGGACCTTGGCCGACAACCGGCTCTTTGATCGGTTCACCCGTCAGTACCATCAATGTGCTGTCGCTATCAGAATGAATTTTGACCTGCGAGCCGGCGCGCTCGAAGCGGATGACCTCCGCCTCTTCCGCCTGTTCGCTGCCATTGATCGTCACTTTTCCGGACAGCGCCGCAATCATCGCGGTATGGCCTTCAGGCAGGTCAACGGTGGCGTCGGCGTCACGGTGGAGCCGCACATCCCAGACATTCACTGGGCTGAATGTGCGCGCCGGGCCTCGCGTGCCTGCGAAGTTGCCTGCGATGACGCGCACGCGGCCGACGCCCTGGGCGAGATCGACGACCGGAATATCGGCCTTGGTAATCGACTGGTAGCCAGGAGGCGTCATTTTATCCTTTGCCGGTAAGTTCACCCACAACTGGACCATCCGGAATGGCCCACCGGTCTTGGTGAAGGACTGGGAATGAAACTCCTCGTGAATAATGCCGCCTGCGGCCGTCATCCACTGCACATCGCCGGGGCCGATCGTGCCGCCTGCACCCGTCGAATCACGATGTGACACCTCACCGTCGTACACGATGGTGACGGTTTCAAAACCGCGATGAGGATGCTGGCCAACCCCGCGCGGACTGTCTGCCGGTTCAAAAACGTGGGGTCCGGCATAGTCAAAAAGCAAGAACGGGCTGATAGCCTGCGCATCACCGCCATAAAAGAAGAGCGAGCGGACGGGAAAGCCGTCGCCGACCCAGTGGCCGCCATTGGCACGCATGACCTGTGCGATCTTCTTCATGTTGATCCCTCCAGTTTTACACACCGGAATAAAGCGCGCCACAAGAGAATTCTCCGACGCGCCTGTGTAAAATACTAAGCACGGTACACACACTTCTCAAGTACGGTCTTCGAGGATACTGCCATGACCAAACAAGTCGGTTGCCCGACTGAGATCACGCTCGACGTGATCTCCGGCCGTTGGAAGGTGATGGTCATTTTCTGGCTGCTTCAAGACAAACGACGGTTCAATCAGCTCCAACGTGACCTGTCCGGCATCACACATCGGACGCTGGCCAAGCAACTCAGGGAGATGGAGGCCGACGGCTTGGTGGAGCGAGAAGACTTCGGCGAGATCCCGCCCCGCGTGGAGTATCGGCTGACCACGCTCGGGCGATCACTGGAGCCGGTGCTGGCGGCGATGCACGAATGGGCGCTACAGCACGGTACCGAGATCCGTCGTTCGGCGAACGACGGCGAAAGCGTCAAAGCGCGGAGGTAGAGACTATGAGGGTCAAGATATCAAAGTCTGACCCATACCCGTGCTGATTAAGCAGCTATCTACACGCCTAAAAATTAAATCTTGACGGATAGCGCATGATCTCATATTGTATCCATTGGATACGTTATGAAATCTGCCGTTCAGTTTGCTCTATACAACGACATATTGGATATTAGCTCCTTGACGACTACCAAATGCTGCGTTAGACTCGCGCCCGCGATGCCTACCGTTTCACGATCAACCAAACCAAAGACCATGTTTCGAGACCCGGCGTTCATGGGAAACCGTAGGGTGCCGATACATAGATGGGTGCCATGGATCGCTGGGTTTAGTGGACAATTCATTCAAGATGCTTTCCGAGAGTTCCTCCCGAAGCAAAGCAAACTCCGCCGCCCTCTAGTCCTAGATCCGTTTGCCGGTGTGGGCACGACTCTTGTCGAAGCACTTCTTCACGGGTATGACACCGTCGGCTTCGAGATCAATCCCTATGCATCACTTGCGGCACGTGTAAAACTCTCTGCTACTGAACTCGCTCCCGCGAAAATAGCCGAGCTGATACAGGTCATTCGGCAAGGATCTCAGCTATGGAAGGATCATCAGCCGAACCTTACGCGCTATCGACCGACCGAATTCGTTTCACGCATCCCTTTCTTTTCTGAACGAATAGAGCCGCAAATTCTGAATATCCTGCGGCTTCTCGATACGTACTCTCACAGAGAAGTAGCCGACCTTGGCAGAATTGCACTTGGTGCAGTGCTGGTTGGAGTTTCCAACTATAGTTATGAACCAAGCCTATCCTCGCGGCCGGGGGCAGGCAAGCCTCTATTAGAGGACGCTGATGTTGCCTCCATAGTGAACGAAAAACTGGAAGAGATCCTCGCTGATGTGCGGTGGTTACATGTCCATCAAAAGGACATCGGCAACGAGAGACGAGAGGTTTACACAAAGAACTTTCTCGCAGTCAATGGCGAACTGCCCAGTGGATCGGTGGATTTAATGATTACCTCTCCGCCGTACATGAATAATTACCACTATATCCGCAACACGAGGCCTCATTTGTTTTGGCTCTCTTTCGTCACATCTCCCAGAGAGCTTCATCGTCTTGAAGAAGATAATTTCGGCAAGTTCTGGCAGACAGTGCGCAATGCCGATCCTATTTCACTCACTTGTGAGCACAATGGTCTGAAAACTCTCATCGCAGAACTTCGCGAGATACGAACCGATGCCGGCGCATATGGTGGAGAGGGATGGGCTAACTACGTCACCACATATTTTAACGACTGCAATCGGTTCGTGCAGATCCTTAGAAGAGTGCTGAGAAGAGGCGGCGCGGGAGTCGTAGTGATCGGCAATTCTATTATCCAGGGGCTCAACATCGCCACGGATCGGATTCTTGCCGATATTGCAGAGACAAATGGGTTACGTCTTGAACGTATTATCCCGCTCCGAAAAAAGCGTGTAGGAGCAAGCATTACGAAATCATCGGTGAGACGCGGCCTGCAAAGCTTGGGATCACTCTATGAAAGTGCGGTCATCCTCAGGAAGCGTTAGGATTGCGCAACGGAAAGTCTTTATCCCATTTGCTCACTCTAATACCCGGGCGCCCTTTCCCGGGTACGTGACTACCGAAACCGCTTAAGTTCCATAACGGCTTATAGTTGGTTATCAGGGCATCCTCGGCAGCTCTCACAAACCAATCACTTTCTATCGTCAAAAATCTACACGTAATCTCTTCTAGCGATACGTTGCTCCTGCCGGCTATTTTTTTTGCATGTTCCGCCAGACGCCTCTTGAGCGTAGTGTGCAAAGCTTTCCCGGCATAGACCAGCTTCCCCTTCCGGTAAAGGACATACACTCCTTTGAGCTGTGGAGCTACGCTCTCATTCAACTTCAGCTCCGGTGATGCTTCCAGCTTTTCAACAACCTGCGTGCGGATGGCGCGATCAATCTCAAAAACAAAGTGGTGGGGATCGTGTGACACCTGTGCGTTTTACCACCACGTCATTTTGAGGTCAACTTACACGTGCATTTAGTGACCTATTGTCGCTTTCAAGGGTTGTCAACTCGAGCCACCAATAGGGTCAAGTCACTCTCGTAGGAATGAAATGCGCTTCAAGCGGACGCGTATCCCCTTCTGATCCTCCGATTCTTCCAAAGGCGTCAGCGACACAACGATCGTCCCGCCCATTTCAAGCTTGCCTTGCGTCGCAATGATGAATCTTCCTGGGTTGTCAGGGGGAAAAAGCGAAAAGATGCCGAGCAAAGATTGTTCTCCCCGCACGGGTCGATAGTGCACGGTGAAAGCTAACGGAACTTTCCCGGGATTATTTACATCCGCTACCTCGAACTGGAGAAATTTCACGGCTTGCGGCGAAGCAATTCCCGGGTCAATCTGCTGCGCGACGGATCGAGAGGCAAGAGTCAATTCGTACCCCTGTGAATCCATTGTGCTCGTATCGGTATCGGCCCGTGCATTGCTGCAAACACCGGCGGCATAGGCCGCCGCAACCAAAAACAGGCAAGTCACTTTATAGATATATTCTGCCACGTCAGACGCTTTCGCCTCCCGAGGATCGACTTCATTATCTTTCACGAACCACACGAATGCCTGCTGAAGAAGCCGCGACGGACACCTTTATTTCGGGTGAATAATAACGGGTGTCACGACCAAGTCAATGCTCTTTAGCGTAAAGTCTGTCTCGGGACTGATAAAGGCTTCCGTGGCCGGAACCGCAACCAACTGTACCTGAATCGGCTCGCCGGCACGCAATTGCCCTTCCTGTCTCAGCCTTTGCAGGGTCTCGGTCACATTCACCAGAAAGTCCGTTCTTCCCCGGCGCGTACCGTCGGCGTCCATATGACGCCCAAAGAAGGCAAAGCTGCCGGCAAAGTGGGGATCAGTCGTCGGCGTTTGAAGATCGGCACCGGGCAGGTTGATAAACACGCGAATAAAGAAATCATTCACTTGCGGTAACTCGGCTGATTCAATATTCACGAATACCCGCTCTTCGCGGCCGGTCGTTGCTTCCATCAGCGCTGAAACGTCATCGGCCGGTACCTGAACCTCCGCCGAAAACGGCCTTGCAATGGAGAGTCTGGTCCCTCTTGCAATGGGGACGCGCTTCTTGACGTCGAATCGGATATCGGCCCCTTCTTTCAAACGCTTTTCGAGCTTGTTCAATTCCGCGACACTGGCTGCGCGGAGATCCCTCGTGGCGGTAAATCGTCCTATGGTACTCGGTTCATAGCGGTAGCCCAATAAAGGCATGAGTATGGTTGTTCCCGCCGTCACATTGACGGAAGCCCCCTTTCCATCCACAAAGTGATTCCATGAAGTGCCGATCCACGACGCGTCATTCGTGTTGTCGTGTTCGAGCTCAATATTCCATTTCGCCCAGCAGTAGTCCACCATGCAATGATGCATCCAAAACACCGGGTCCTGCGCTGAACCTCCCGACGCCATATCGCCCCCCACAGCAACATGGAGGGTATTGTGCGGCGTGCCCTCCACTTGCCCGCTGAATGTAAAGAAATTGTTGTCCGTGAATATGGGGTTCAGCGTCGAGTCGGAAAAAGCCGGATTGCCTGCAACGCTGGTATTATTCCGGGGGTGAAACAGAGGGCCGGCACCGGTAAAGGCCGGATGCATCGCGGGATTTTGGTTCCAGTTCCAATAGGGCAACCCGAAGGTCTTTTCGCCGGTCAGCTCTTGGCAGATCCGTTCGAAATAAAACACATAGGCCCGGTGCCAGGAAAAGAAATGGTTGTTCCCATGTTGGCAGAGATTGAAACCGCCGGCGACGGTCCCGTGCAACGCAGCCTGCGCTGTCCAACTACGCGGATCGCTCGCCGGGAGCGCCTTCATTCGCTGGACGGCATCCCTGTAGATCGCAATGGCACTGTCCACCTCAGCGGACCCCGTACGCAGCCTGCGACGAACGGGTCTATTCTCAATTTGCTTGATAATGGATTCGCAACCGCCCAGCATGGTCGAGAATATAACGCCCAAGCTCAAATAGCCTATGCCTTTGATGAATACTCTTCGGCTTAACTCCGTGGACGAGTCCAATGAATCTATGATCATGAGCTGGCTCCTTTCTGTTGCTAGAGTGATCGAATTGCTCACCTTCATCGGATAACCCCAACATGTCGCTCCATCTTGATTTCGCGGTCACGCTTGCCGGCAGGCTAGTTAAAGTCGATACCGAACCGACAACGTATAGTCGGTTCGTGCCCTCGGCCTGCAAGAAGGCTACCGTTAGCCGCCCGTAAAGTACCTTATACCGCTAAGGCTTTAAAACCGCTGATAAATTGTTGTTCCGGGATGGGGCTCGTGGGTGTTCAGCCGCCGATTTTAAGAAGCGGCAGTAGATAAATGTATCCAAAATGATATGTGCGTATC
>JAICUC010000005.1 GCA_025936075.1 Nitrospira sp.
GAGCTGACCGAGCCGTTGTTTGTCGAGACCAGGCCGGGCATAGTCTTTCGGTAGCACTCCTTTGAGCGAAGGATTGTCGCGCTCGATGGCACTCATCGCATCGTCCACGATCGTGCCGATCGTCGGCTGCGGGGCGTTTGCCTTGAGATGGGACCAGCGCGCTTCCTTTGGCACCCAGAAAATACCGGCCGCCTTATATTCGTCTGGATCTTCCGGATCAGCACCATCTTTCTTGTGCGCCTCAAGTTCAGCGTGCTTCGACTCGAACGCATCTGAAATGTACTTGATGAAAATCAGCCCGAGGACGACATGCTTGTACTCCGCCGCATCCATGTTGTTGCGCAGTGCATCTGCGGCAGCCCACAGCTTGGCCTCAAGTCCTGCAGATTCGCCGTTCTTGGGCCTCGCAGGTTCCCTCTTCGATTTCGGCATGAACCTTCTCCGATTGATTGGAAGGAACGCTTACAACACCCCGCTGAATAAATGAGCGCCGGAGCTTACCCGTTTCCTTCTAAGAAATCACGCCCCCGGCTGGAAATACAGAGTTTTGAATTTTTCGTGTTGAATCTTGAGCTGAACGAAACGGGGAGTGGAGGCGGAGGTGTCAATTGTCAGCCGTCACACCGAATCTCGCGATTGACGGGACAGAGGATTTACCGCACAAGCGAGGGTACCTTGAGGGTGAGTAATGGCGGCGGGCTTATAGGGTCCTTGGGTGAGAGACCACCCCAAATGAGAACATCCGGATCGAGGTCAGCACCATTGGGCCACGCAACTGTTCCAGCTTCCACTCTCACTTGCTGGAAGAGGTGAGGGTCTGTACGAATTGCCTCGAACACCGGCCCGGTCAGGAGGTCAGCAATATCCCGTTCCACGACAACACCGTTGGTCAGTGTCAGTCGAAGCCTGAAGCCCTCGTCTGCTCTAGCTTCTCGAATTCTCAGCATCGTTATCATTCCTTTTCTGAAACTAGTCCAGCGGCGAGACAGGCACCGGCGTACGGCCGCTTCGGGCTAATTCCCAATCCCGTCGCAATTCCTCACGATGCAATACCGCCCATTCTAGCACCACGCCAATCCTCGACGAGGCAATTCGCCGCGAATGATGGACAAGGTTTCAATGCCGATCAAGGCCTCGTCGTCACCATAGACCGCATGGAAGTGTGGCGGATCATGATCATTGTAGTACATCCGAATGATAATGCCGAAAAACCGGCATAGTTCAGGCATCTTGTCTATCTTCCAGCTTAATCTAGGCATCTGAGCTTACCCGCTTCCCTTTAAGAAATCACGTCACTCTTATATAGCCTCAGTCGTAAGTTCGACTATTGGTTTGTTCGTTGCGGCTCGGCCTGGTGGTCTGGCCTGTGACCCACATTTCTTTATGGCCTAATTGTGTTGTGGATGGTGATTATGGTTTGTGGAGGCTCAGAGGCATCAACTGTCAGCCATCACACCGAATCACGCGATTGAGGGGACAGAGGATTACCGCACAAGCGAGGGTGATTGATGGCGGTGGGCTAGGATAGCCTATGTGCAGAGGTGTATCGGATTATTCCCCGACGGCGAGTTCCGCTTCCAATGACGGTCTTGCGGTGGTTCTTACCCTCGCCCAAGATTCTCATGATACCTCCCGCCACCTTGGGTTTCCTCCATTCATAGCGGTATAGTGGTGGCATGGCATACATGGACACAAACCATGCACCCTGAGCTTCGACGAGCTTATGATGCTGAACTGACGATGGCGATCAGCCGGTACGACGCCGGTGACCTCCGACTCGCCTTTTCTCACCTTGAGCGCGCACACATCCTGGGACAGTCGTTTCCGATCGCCCATGCGAGAACTCACTGGTGGATGCTGAAGGTCGGTTGGAGGCAACGAGATGTCGTGGAAATCATCGGTCAGTTACCGAGGATCCTGGGAGCGTTGCTGTTCTCACGAATGTGGGTGCCGATCGGTAATACCGGAGGTGCCAGGGTCCCCCCGTTCAAGCCCATGCCGATTCCAGAAGAACTTCAAATCCTCTTAGAGAAGTACGGACCCACCGCCAAGGCTTGAGCCGTCTCAAGATCGCAGCCCCTATTCTTCCCGCAATCCGTCGATTATCGGTTGCCGTGCCGCCCAACGGGCAGGGAAGTAGCCCGCCACCAAGGTGGCAATGGCCGCCAGCACCACGGCCTGAATGACCGCACCGATCGGCACAATCATCTGGATCGTCCATCCGAAGGATTGCTTGTTGATGACCTTGATCAGCAACAGAGACAGCACGCCTCCTCCGATGAGACCCAAGGTAATCCCAATCATACCGAGGTAGGCCGCCTCCCATAACACGAGCTGTCGAATTTGCTCCGCGCTACCGCCGATGGCCCGTAGGGTGGAAAATTCACGGCGACGTTCCAGGACAGAGGTCACCAGTGTATTGACGATCCCCAGCATGGCAATCACGACCGCGATGGCCTCCAGGACATAGGTCAGCAGAAATGTCCGATCGAAGATATCGAGAATTTCTTTCCGCAGCTCCGTGTTGCTGATCACGAGCGGCGGGAGTCCGCCGCCCGTTGCAACGCGCAATTGGTCGGTGATCCTTTCTCTCACACGATCGAGGCTTGATCCGGGGCTCACGTACACAGGGAAGACCGTAACCAGATCATCGTGCCAGAGCGATTGGTAGAGTGCCCGATCCATGAGAAGCTTCCCCCCGTCCGTCGAGTAGTCATAGAACACGGCAACGATCGGGAATTGCACCGGACCGCTCGGTGTCATGACTTCCAGCGTTGATCCCTCCTCCACGCCGAGCCGATCGGCCAAGACCTCGGAGACGAGGAGCCCGCGAGTCTCGGCCGCCCGCCTCAGCTGTTCCGACGAATCGCCCTTACGCACCAAATACCGGCTCCATTGGGCATGCAGCCGTAAATCCCGTGAAACGACAGCCACCCGTTGGCCGTTCACTTCTATCCGGACGTCACGATAGCTGTCGACCGCCGCCACGTCGGGGATAGAGGAGAGGACCTTCAACCACGTGGGCGGGAGACTCCGGCCGGCATCTCCGATCTCCGTACCCCGAAGCCACATGGAGGGCGCCACGACCACATCGGCCAGGACCGTATCGGTGACCCACAGCTCGACCGTATGTCGAAAACTTCGCACCATGACCAACACGCCGATCATAATCGCCAATCCCACCATCAAGGCAGAGACGGTGACTCCGTTTCGACCGGGACTGCGGGATGCATGCTCGACGGCAATCCCTCTCATCACCCCCTGGACTCCACCTTCGCGCCCCACATATCGGCGTCGGCGAGACCATCCGGTCACACAGAGCGGAGCGAGACAGGCGAGTCCTGCCAGCAACGATAATGTCGCCGCATAACCGGAGACAGCAACCCCACCGATGGGCCCGGGCAGGCTCAAGATCCCGGTGATCACGAGCAAGCTTACCCCCATCACGGCGAGCATCCCCGTTCGTAACTGCCGGCTCGCCTCATAATCCCCCGGAGCCAGAGCGCGTACCGTGGCGGTGCGGCTCGCGTCCACGCTGGGACCGACGGCACCGATCATGGACACGACGCACCCGATCGCAATTCCTTCGAGCATCATGCTCCAGAACCGGCCGGTCCGGAACAGGCCGCCTTCGCCGGCCCCTACCGGAACATACAGATCAGAAATCGTTCGACTGAGCAGAGTCACAAGCTCTTGAGCGAGTGCCATCCCGGCTGCACTTCCGACGATTCCTCCCACGCATCCGAACAACCCGGCTTCCATCAGGAACAAAACCGCCACCCGAGACTGGGTCATCCCGATGGCTCGATAGATACCGATTTCCCGTCTCCTTTGGGCGACGGCAAACGCCATCGTGTTGTAAATCAGGAACATCCCGACCAACAGCCCGACCCAGCTCAATATCGTCAGATTGAGACGGAAGGCCCGCACCATTTGCTCGACCTGTCTCGTGCGATTGGCGGGCCGCTCCACCGTCATATGCGGCGGCAGAACAGTCCGGAGAGTTTGAGCCACATCTTCGACGGCCATGTTTTCATCGGTCACGAGATCGATTCGATCCACTTTGCCGACCATCTGAAATGTAATTTGTGCGGCGGCAATATCCATGACGGCCATCCGTTCCCACGATGAGGTCCGGTCCGACTCGTTGTGAAGAATCCCTGCAACCCGACAAGTGAGACGTCCAGTCCCTATCAAGAGATCGAGTTCATCATCGACCGACAGATTCCAGTCGGTCGCCAACTGGGCTCCCAAGAACACCGCCTGCGGCTGGATCATATCCAACAACTGATTATCTTTTGCCGGCTGGTTCAGGCGAAACCCACGTGTATCGACCTCGGCCAAAAGATCCAGACCCACGACCTGTACGGCTTGGTCGGCTTGCCCTCCTTCCATCCGAACAACCGTCTGTAAAATCACCGGCGATGCGGACGTCACGCCGGCGATCCTTCGGATTCGCGTAATGACTTGTTCATCAAGCCCGGTCTCACCTCCCGACACTTCCAAGGTGGTCGGACCGGCCACCGTCATGACCGCCTGCTCAAAGGACCGCAACACGTCGACATTGGCGGTCCGCACGGCGACGGAAGCCGAGACGCCGAGAGCCACGCCGACGATCGTCAGCACGGTGCGTAACGGCCACTGCCGGACATGAGACGTGAGAAGAAGGAGGAGCACCCTTAAAAAGGCAGGCATTTAACCCACATGATTCATGAACGCTTCCACTGCAAGGGCAGATTCGCAGCTGCGACAAGCCTGACCGCGATCTTCGCGCGGCCAGCGGGCGAGCTCCCCGCTTGGTCGGTCAACGTACGGTATCAAGCATGCTTCCCTTCCTCGCGGCTCCACGCGCCCGTCTCGCTTTGCGACTCCGCCCTTTCGTCACGAAGCGCCATGAATCATGTGGGTTAGCGTGAGAGACGTCCACTTGGAAGGGCTTAGCAGTCCCATCTGCACGTCGGTACACTCGGCATATATCAGTAGTTTCGTTTACACATTTTCAGTCATTTGCTAGACTGATCACAGAACTTCAGAGAGGAGAACAGATGGCAAGACACAAACACACCGCCGCACTTCCGCGCCGCCGAATGGAACACCGTCCCAAATCTTCTCTGCACATCACGCCCCGCCAGCGCGAGATTCTCCGATTGGTCGCCATGGGCCACACCAATCGAGAGATCGCCGCCTCACTGGATATCAGCGTCCGGACGGTCGAGGTCCATCGTTTCAACTTGATGCGCCGACTCGATGTTCGGAACGTCGCCCAACTCCTGCGCCAGGCCCTCCAACACAACTTGCTGCCTCGCAACTTCGGCAATAAATAGGTTCACAATTCCTTGAGCCGTCCCCGGCATTCCAGAATCGACCGGTATCCTTTCCTTGCCAAGACAGCGATCAATTCCGCCTCCAATCGGCCGAACGCCTCCAACCCTTCCTCCACCAACACGGTCCCGATTTGAACCGCCGAGGCACCGCAGATGACATGTTCGAATACATCGATTCCCTCCACAATTCCTCCGGTTCCGATAATCGGCATCTTCCCATCAAAAAGCCTATAGAAGGCGCGGACGTTCGCCAATGCCACCGGCTTGATCAGTCGCCCACCCAGCCCGCCGAATCCGCCTTTAGGCTTGATAACGACGGTCTCCTGTTCTGGATCGACCACCAGGCCGTTGCCCACTGAATTGATCATATTCAGAAAGTCGACTCCGCAACGTCCGAGTACTTTTCCCATGGCCTCATGATGTGCGGGGTCAAAATACGGCGGCAGCTTCACACCCATCGGGACCGTGATGAGACGTCGAACCCTTTTGAGCACCCGCTCGGAAGTTTCCGGATCGTAGCCGATTTGGGGCTTGCCTGGAATATTCGGGCAAGAGAGATTGACTTCGATGAGATCAGGCCGGGCTGCATTGATCGTTTCCGCGATGGTCGGAAAGTCTTCCTCTCCGAGCCCGGCCACGCTGGCTATCACGGGCTTTCCGAATCGTCTGAGGTGGGGGATCAACTCGGCATAGGCTCTATAGCCGAGATTCGGAAGACCCATCGAATTGATCGATCCTCCGGGAAATCCGTGATACCGTGGCGTCGGGTTGCCTTGGCGTGCCTCGATCGTCATCGACTTCGTAACGATCGCCCCAGCGCCTGATTTCCCCAAGGCCTCAAGTTCATCCCGTGTGACACAGAGCGCTCCCGACGCATTCATGAAACAGGCGGGAAAGGTCACGCCGGCGATCGTTGTGGAGAGATCGATCATGGAGTGACCAGTTCGGTCGTACGTTCGGTGCGGGAAACCAACCGTCCATCCCGCATGGTCCACACATAATCGGCGGCTTGCGCGGCCGCCAGGCTATGGGTCACCAGCAGGACCGTCTGCCCTCCGGATATTGCGAGCTCACGAATAAGCGACATAATACCTGCGCCTTGATGAGAATCGATATTTCCCGTCGGTTCATCGGCCAAGAGGAGACGAGGTCCATGTGCCAAGGCCCGTGCAATCGCGATTCGTTGTTGCTCCCCGCCGGATAATTCGGCCGGTCGATGTTTGCGACGGTGACTCATTCCCACCCTTTCCAACATATCCTCCACTCGTTGTGCCGTCTCCCGCCCATTCTCCCCGCGTAACATCAAGGGCAGCGCAATGTTCTCTTCCGCGGTCAAACCATGAACCAAATGGAAGGCTTGGAACACAATCCCGATTGTTTCACGCCTGATCTTCGTCCATTCATAGCCGGTCAGGTTTCGGGTGGATCGCCCATCCAGCACGATTTCCCCCGATGTAGGCAGGTCCAACCCCGCGACGAGGTTCAGAAGGGTACTTTTCCCGCAGCCGCTGGGCCCCACGAATGCGCAAAATTCACCGGGCTTCATCTCTAAATTCACATCGCGCAAAGCCGTGACCATGGCTTCTCCGCGCGAGTACATTTTTGAGAGTTGCCTCAATATCACCATCGGCGGACCTGCGCTCTCCAATGACAATCACCCGGTACCCGCTTTCACTCCTATAGCACAATAAATCGAAAGCCGACAACCTTGACACGATCAGGCTCTTCGCCATAAAGAATGATGGGACAAGCACCGATCAAAGGCTGTCAATGCCCCATTATGTTTCAGAATGGATCCCTGCTCTCGTACGCCGCGCAATCAGGT
The DNA here is from genome assembly GCA_025936075.1 of Nitrospira sp. Classification (GTDB taxonomy): domain Bacteria; phylum Nitrospirota; class Nitrospiria; order Nitrospirales; family Nitrospiraceae; genus Nitrospira_D. The sequence goes on from JAICUC010000005.1 coordinate 7,150, forward strand.
TCATTCTTCCTGTTCATTGTTCGAATTGCAGCTCGCTTCTGGCAGATGATCCGATCCCTCATTTTTGCTCCGGCTGCTGGAGCGCAATTTCCTTCATGCCCGACGCTCGATGCGCCCGTTGTGATCGCCCCTTCCCTTCCTCCATTGCTATGACCTACAGTCCAAACCATGTCTGCCAACCCTGCGCTGAACGCCCGCCTTCCTATACGAAGGCTTGGACGCTGTACCCTTATAGGCCCCCACTCCAGCATGCTATCCGCCTCTTTAAGTACCAGGGCAAAGTTTCACTGGCGGCTCCACTGGCCGACCTCATGATCGCCCGACTGCCTCCGCTCGATTCGGTTGATGTGATCATACCAGTGCCCTTGCATATTCAGAAACTCCGCGAACGAGAATTCAATCAATCGCTGCTTCTTGCCGATCACATCGGGCGTCGCCTTGCTGTTCCAGTGGTCTATACCAATTTGGTCCGAACCGTTCCTACACCGGCCCAAACCACATTGTCCCGCAAAAGCCGTCACAAAAACCTTCGCCGAGCGTTTGCGGTTCGACGCCCTGATGCGCTCGTCAATAAACGCGTTCTTCTGATCGACGACGTCTTTACGACCGGTACCACGGTGAATGAGTGCGCAAAGACCCTCCGCAGGGCCGGCTCAGCCGATGTCTTCGCCTTGACGTTAAGCCGAACCATGGGGACCGATCTCGTCCCCGACCGAATCCTGGCTCAGCGTCCGTACCTTTTTTGAGATGCGGAGGATACATCCATGCCGATTTACGAGTACTCGTGTCAGGAATGCAACAGGCGAAGCTCCATCTTGATCTTAAGCGCCCAACAACTCAATTCGGTTGTCTGCCGGCACTGCGGCAACTCGAGGTTGGAGCGCCTCCTGTCACGATTTTCAGCTCCTAAATCGGAAGAATCCAGGCTCGAATCACTCGCGGACCCTGCCAATCTGAGCGGACTCGATGAGTCTGATCCTCGGAGTGTCGCCCGTCTCATGAAACAAATGGGGAAGGAGATGGGGGAAGACGTGAGCGACATGGAAGCTATGCTGGACCAGCCATGCGATGATGGAGAGGCAACGGCCCATACCGACAGTTTCTGACATGCATTGTCATATATTTTCGTTTGACATTCTTATCGCGGTCGATAGAATAGCTTGAGTACTGGGGGTGGTATGAGTATTCCTCGCTCTGGTACTGGGTGGAGTGATGAACAGAGTTCCGAAGACCGACCTGATGACCGCGACAGAAACATGCCGGTATCTCAAAATTACGCAACGTACCCTCTATCGCTATCTTCGGAGTCGGCAGATTCCCGCTTTCAAGCTGGGAAAGGAATGGCGGTTTGTGCGTTCGGATCTCGAGCAATGGATCCGCGACCGGACCAGAACCGCCGTGAATTCCTAAACACAGGACATCACGATGTTTGCCGGTGAATATCTTTGCAAGGTTGATGAGAAAGGGCGTTTCATCGTCCCCTCGCCGATCCGTGAACAAATCGAAGCCGAAGGCCAAGCGGTGATGTTCATGAAAGGTCCGGAACAGTCTTTGTTGATCTATTCCACGAGAGAATGGGAAAAGGTCCTTGAACGGGCTAGAACGACTCTGGATGAGGATCAAAGTCGCCTGTTTATGCACTCTGTCGTTTCCGAGGCCGGCTCTTCAGACATCGATAAAACGGGACGGATCCTGATTCCCGGTCGCCTGCGGAAACTGGTTCCCGTCGATGAAGATCAAGAGATCATACTTGTCGGCCTGTATCACCGAATGGAAATTTGGAATCCAAGTGACTGGCGGCGATACATTGCCCGTACGGAAGATCGGTATGAGCAGAACATGGCAAAGATCCAGAACCTTCTCTAGTTCGGCTCCATGCCATCCGACCGACGTCGATACAATGACCGCTCATCAAGGTTTCACCTTCCTGCAACATCACATCGCAGCAATCCGACCTTCTCATCCACACCGAACAGATTACTACGGATCAACGGGACGACTCTGTCGCCGACCTCCGATTCTTCGAACTCAACGGCTGGTCTTCGGACACCATTACATCCCCCGATCGCCACATCGGATGCATTCAGCATCACATTGCCCATCCCTCCCAGCATCAACCATCAATATGCGACCGTCAATGGACGTCGTTTGTTATCCGCCGCCGGACGTGCCTATAAAACATGCGTCGGCCGGCAAGTATGGCTGGCGTTGGCCCAATCCCCCGCTCGATGCTCCCTGCGTGATCGACTTCACTCTGGACCGCTCGCGCTCACCATCCGATTCTTTTTTGCTTCCGCCTTACGACGCGATCTGGATGGCGGTCTGAAAATCGCCCAAGATGCGATCTGCGAAGGACTCGGCTTGAACGACAATCGCATCATTGAAACCCATCTGTACAAACAGGTCGACAAAGCCGATCCTCGCATGGAAGTCTCTCTCTGGTTCCTTCACCCGCCTCATCACTCGGCCTAATCTCTCACCATATCCCCCCCTCGGCTACAGTTATCTCCCGTCCATGCCGATACCTGAGGGAACTTTTCTGCAGCCCTGTTCACGTGCGACCGAACCGCCGATGGCGACAACACGTATCACCGTCAGTGAACTTCAGATCGGAATGTACGTCGCCCGTCTGGACCTTTCGTGGTTTCGCTCTCCTTTGCTCCGCCATTCATTTCTGATCGAGCATCCTTCGCAGATCGAAAAATTGGTGCGTGCAGGGGTAAAGATGGTCGACATCGACCTCGACCGGGGAATCGCTTCTCAGCCGCATCAGGTAACCGACACCATGCATGCTGCGACCGAGGCCCCACCTACTTGGAGTATGAAAAAACAATTCAAGCCTTTGGCTCAGCTGAACGAAGAATATGTCCAAGCGAGGCTGGCCAAGCAACAGATGGATCAAGCCGTACAATCCGTTTTTACGACTATTACCAAAACCGGGACGGTCAACTCTCAGCAGGCGGCCGAAGCGGTCCAGGAAATCACCATCGCGATGAGAACTCTCACTGATTCCGCCATTTTCATGGCAGTGAGCCAAAACCGGGCCGGCGATTCCACTCTCAGCCGCCATGCACTGGCCACCTGTACATTGTCACTGGTTGTAGGACAAGCCTTCCAGTTCAACCCCTTGGAGCTGCAAGAGCTTGCAACCGCCGCCCTCTTACATGACATCGGACTCCTACAAATCCGGCCTGCCGTTATCCGCCATGCTCGTGGCCCATCAGGTCTTCCGCAGACCGACCGACAAGAATTGGAGACCCATCCCCGCCGCGCAGTGCTCATGTTGGAGCAACAAGGCAGGATTGGGGCTGCTATACTGCATCTTATCGCGGATCACCATGTCTACCTGGATGACAGCGGCTACCCGAAAGAGTCACGAGGACAGTTTACCTCCGACCGCACCCGCATCCTGATGGTCGTGGATCGATACGATGAATTGATTACCGGATTCGGCGGGACTTCTCCGCTCACCCCCCAACAAACATTTCAATGCTTGTATCATGAAGCGCGGCAAGGCAAGCTCGATCGACGAATCGTATCGTCATTTATCGCGAGAGTCGGTATCTATCCGGTCCACAGTCATGTGCGACTGAACACACAAGAGTTGGCGGTGGTCACGGAACTCAATCAAGAAAGACTGCATCTACCGATCGTCACCATTACTCACCAACCAGGAGGCACCGAGTACGTCACCCCATTGGTCGTCGACCTCGCGCACCAGACCGACGAGACTCGGACACGGGCTATTGAAACAATCATCGCGATGGATCCTTGAGAAGTGCGTACCAACTCTATTCGTAGCGCAGCGCGTCGATAGGATTGAGTCGAGCGGCTTTATTGGCGGGATATAAACCAAAAAACAAGCCGACGGCGATGGAAAAGCCGAATGCCGTCGCGACCGTGTCACCCGAAATAATCGTGGGCCAGCCGGCAATCACGGTCGTCAAACGGGCGCTCAGCACTCCCAATAGAATGCCGATGCAACCGCCGACCACACTGAGCGTCATGGCTTCGATCAAGAACTGAATCAGGATATGGGCTCGCTTGGCTCCCACCGCCATACGGACCCCGATTTCCCTTGTCCGCTCCGTCACCGAGACAAGCAGAATATTCATGATGCCGATTCCGCCGACGAGCAGTGAGACGGACGCAATCGCCATCAACATGACCGTCAACGTTTGACTTGTATCCTCCTGTACCTTTCCTAACTCGACCTGCGTGCGAATCGTAAAATCGTCCGGCTGGTCGGTCTGTAGACGGTGGCGAGACCTCATGACCTCTCGTATGAGTTCTACCGCTTCCGGCATATCCTCGGCTTGATCCGTGGCGGCATATAGGCCGCCGACCGATCCAAGGAACGGCGTTCCAAAGACTTTTCGTTCGGCGGTCGTGAAGGGGATAAAGACGACGTCGTCCTGATCCTGACCATATGTACTCTGTCCTTTGGGGGATAAGACGCCGATCACGCGGAGCGGGACGTTTCTAATACGGATGATGGCCCCGAGCGGTTCCTCCCCCGGATCAAAGAGTTCATCGACCACCGACTGCCCAAGAAGTGCGACGAGGGCGGCACTATCCATATCTGCCTGAGTAAAAGAACCTCCCTTACTGAACGTCCAGTCTCGGATACTGAGATAGCTGGGTGACACTCCATTGACCGGGCTGTTCCCGTTCCGGTGACCGTTCACGACCTGCAGTATGTCTCGTTTCATCCATGCCGTATCAGATAGAAGCGGAATTTTTTTCTTCAGATCCACTGCATCCGCAACAGTCAGTGTGACAGCTCCGCCTTGTGCACCTCGCACACCACCGACGCTCGTCGCGGCAGGCCAGACCATGATGACATTCGTGCCCATGGTGGCTATCTGCTTCTGCACGGCCTGTTTTGCCCCTTCCCCGATGCTCACCATCGCGATGACCGCACCGACACCGATAACGATCCCCAGCAAGGTCAAACCGGCGCGCAGCCGGTTACGCCCTAAGACTCGCAACGCCGTCATCACCGTCAGCCATACAAATGTGGGCATTTACGCTTCCACTACTTGCGACCGCCCCTTGGTCATTCGATCGCTCAGGATCTGACCGTCTTTGATGACGATTTCGCGCGAAGCATAGGCGGCAATATCGGCTTCGTGCGTGACCAGGATCACGGTGATTCCTTCCCGATTCAACTCTTCAAGAATCTCCATGATTTCTTGGCTGGACTGCGTATCGAGATTTCCGGTCGGTTCATCCGCAAGGAGCAACGAGGGGGATGTCACCAGTGCCCGAGCAATCGCCACTCGCTGCTGCTGCCCTCCCGAAAGTTGTGTGGGTGAATGGTGCTCACGCCCGCCCAACCCCACACGCTGCAAGGCAGCAGACGCAAGGAATCTCTGTTCCTTTAGGGAAAGGCCTCGATAAAACAGCGGCAACTGGGCATTTTCCAATGCACTGGTCCGAGGAATGAGATTGAAACTTTGAAAAACAAAGCCGATTTGCTGATTCCGGATTTCCGCCAACCGGTCCGGCGGCAAATGTCCGACATCAATACCGTTCAGCCTGTATTGCCCCTTGGTCGGTTGATCAAGGCACCCCAGAATGTTCATCAGTGTGGACTTCCCTGATCCGCTCGATCCCATAATCGCAATGAACTCACCTTGCCGGATGGCGAGATTCAATCCTCTCAGCGCCTGCACTTCAACATCGCCGACGCGATAGATCTTCCAAATATCTTCACAAATGATCAGCGCGCTCACAAGCCGATCCTGTAAGAGATGTTTACCTGAAGGTCAATGACGGGATGGCGGCGGCAAACGAATAGTACGTTCGGCAAACCATATCGCATACATCGTATACTTCATACAATCCGATGGCTCATCGAGAACGAGTGCGTCGCTGGTTGCCGAATCCGGGCGGCAGCTCGTTGCCCTTCTTTTCTCCGAAGGACTGTTCGATACCGACAACGACCGAATCATCTTCCGTGAGATCGCCGGACAGGACTTCGGTGGTGACGCCATCCGAGATACCGGTTTGGACCGGAAGGGAAACGAGGTCACCGCTTTCCGACTGTGTCCAGACAGTCCTCGACTGTCCCGTTTCTCCCCCTGTATGAAGCGGGCGTCCTCCGTCAGCTTTTGCCGCTTGGCCACCTGATGATCCCCTGCGGTCCCCTTCGGTCTTCGGAGGCATGAAGCGTAATGCTGCGTTGGGAACCTTAAGCACCCGGTCTCTTTGAGCCACGACGATCGCTACGTTCGCAGTCATTCCAGGCTTGAGGCGTAAATCCTTGTTATCGACGCCGACCACCACATTGTAGGTGACGACATTTTGGATATTCATGGGTGCGAGGCGCACCTGTTTAATGGTACCGGCAAAGAACACTCCCGGATAGGCATCAACAGTGAAAACTGCTTCTTTCCCTTCCGTCATTCCTCCGATATCCGACTCACTCACGTTGGTATCGACTTGCATATTGGTCAGATCGAGGGCGATCAGAAAGAGATTGGGTGTGGCAAAGCTGGAAGCGACCGTCTGACCAACCTCTATATTCCGCGCAACGACTATACCGTCCACAGGCGACCGAATGACGGTATATTTTAATTCCAAATCCGCCGCATTCAGTGCCGCTTCCGCTTGCTTGACTTGAGCCTCGGCGACCCGCAACTGTGCTTCTGCGCTTTGGAAATTTGTGAGCGCAACATCGACGTCGTTTTGTGAAACAAACTGCTGCGGCAACAGCGATTGAACACGGTCGAGCTCACGTTTTCGCTGCGCCAGGTCGGCTTTGGATCGTGCAACGTTTGATCGCGCCATGTCCAGATTGCTGGCAGCTTGTTCTCGACGAGCCTTGAACGGTTCGGGATCAATGACCGCCACCGTTTCCCCCGCTTTGACTCGCGAGTTGAAATCGGCGTGGAGGCTTTTGATCATTCCTGATACTTGCGTCCCCACTTGGACGGATACGACCGGATTGATGGTTCCCGTAGCGCTGACGACAGAAACAATCTCACCACGTTCGACCACTGCCGTCCGGTATCGAATGGGAGGCTTCCGTTCTCCGTTAAAAAAGACATAGCCACCGATCGCAATCCCGATCGCCACGACACTAAGAATGAGTCCGATACGTCGCATACATTGGGCGCTCGATCTATCGAGCGCGCGTGCATCCTATCAGGAAGCCGACAGGGATGCATCCCTCTCCCTTGAAGCGGAAGAACACTCTGTTGAGCTTACCATGAGACCTGACGCTTACCAAGGAATGGGTCACTCGGTGGGAAAACCGTCGAAACGACCGTTCTTCTGAAGGAAGGACTCGCCGGCTTAGCTTGCCAAGAATCGTTCCAAGAACGTCGTCGATACATGGCCTTTTTGAAAATCAGGATCGTCGAGGATTCGCCGGTGAAGCGGGATGGTAGTCTTGATACCCTCAATGACAAATTCGCTGAGCGCGCGTTTCATACGAGCCGCTGACTCCTGTCGATCACGGCCATGGGTGATCAGCTTGGCAATCATCGAATCATAGTAAGGAACGACGACCGAACCCGACTCCATGGCGGAATCGACCCGGATTCCAAACCCCCCCGGGGGGCTGTATTTGGTGATCATCCCTGGGGACGGTGTAAACTTCTCCGGATCTTCGGCATTAATACGACACTCCAGGCTATGGCCAGTGAGGATCACATCTTGTTGCCGAATAGAAAGCGGTTGACCGGCGGCCAAACGGATCTGTTCCTTGATCAGATCGACACCGGTCACCATCTCGGTGATTGGATGTTCCACCTGAATGCGGGTATTGACTTCCATGAAATAAAACTGGCGGTCTTTGTCGAGTAAAAATTCGACGGTGCCCACATTTCGGTAATGCGCGGCCTTCACCGCCTCCACAGCGACTCGGCCGATTTCGCGCCGCAATTTATCATCGACTACGGGAGAGGGAGTTTCCTCGACCAGTTTTTGATGCCGCCGTTGAATTGAACAGTCTCGTTCTCCAAGGTGAACGATTCGACCGTATTGATCGGCCAAAATCTGCACCTCGATATGGCGCGGTTCCAAAAAATACCGCTCGAGATACACACCGTCGTTACCGAAGGTCGATTTCGCTTCAGCCTGAGCAGCCTGAAAGGCTCGGCCCAGGTCCTCGGCCTTGTTGACGACACGCATGCCTCGCCCTCCCCCTCCAGCTGTAGCTTTGATAATGACGGGAAAGCCGATCTTCTGCGCCGCCTGCAACGCCTCCTCCTCGCTGCGCAATTCGCCTGGACTGCCGGGCGTGACTGGAAGTCCTCGCTTCGCCACGATCTCGCGCGCCTTTGCTTTATCCCCCATCATGGCGATATTTTCCGAGCTCGGTCCGATAAACTTCATACCGATTGACTCGCAAACTTCCGCAAAATGGGCGTTCTCCGACAGAAATCCGTATCCCGGATGAATGGCATCGACACCCGTAATTTCTGCGGCGCTCAAAACGTTGGGAATATTTCGGTAACTCAAGGCCGATTCGGCCGGCCCGACACACACCTTTTCGTCGGCCGCTCGAACATGCAGTGCAAGCGCATCCGCTTCAGAATGAATGGCCACGGTCTTGATGCCGAGCTCCTTACAAGCGCGGATCACTCGCAATGCGATTTCTCCGCGATTAGCAATCAGGACTTTTTTAAACACGTCTCGACTCCGATACGATGGCGAGAGCTGCCTTTAGAATGACCTATGAAGCGGCTTTGGGGTCGATAAGAAACAGTGCCTGACCATATTCTACTGATTTTGTGTTTTCCACCAAGATCTTGACAAGACGACCGTCCACTTCCGACTCAATTTCGTTCATGAGTTTCATCGCTTCGACGATACACAGCACCTGTCCCTTCTTCACAGACTCTCCCTCTTCAACGTACGGATCGGCGTCCGGTGAGGGAGATCGATAAAACGTGCCGACGATGGGGGACGTGACGGTCACAAAACCCGTGCTCGCGTCCGATACTGTTGTCATGGCGGAAGCGGAATGCATCGGTTGTTGAGGCGAGGCTGGGGCAAACTCCTGCGCTGAAGCCGTGAGCGGTCTGGCAACGAGCTCGTGACGGACACGGATGCGGATGCCTTGTCGTTCAAACTCAAGCTCGGTCAAATTATTACGCCGAAGCAGATCAATAAGTTCTTGGATTTGCTTGGTGGACCCCCCTGTGAGTGAGACCTCATGACTCGCCTCATTCGGAGCCTGAGGCAATACAATCCGATGAGTCTTGGTCTTAGAATGAACAGATCGACGACGGCTCACCGAACACGCTCCACATAGGACCTCGTGCGAGTATCGATTCGAATGACGGTGCCGACCTCCAAATAGAGCGGAACTTTGATCGTCGCTCCCGTTTCTACGACTGCCGGCTTTGTTCCTCCAGACGCAGTGTCTCCCCGCACACCGGGCTCCGCATCGACGACCTTGAGCTCGATGAAGTTCGGCAACTCGACGGCAATCGGCCGATGCTCATAGATGAGGATCTTGGCGATCATATTTTCCTTCAATAAGTCGGCGTTCTCTCCCAACTGACTCCTCTCAAACGTCAATTGCTCGTACGTCTCAGTATCCATGAGAGTATAAGAATCTCCGGACGCGTAGAGGAACTGCATGTTGCGCTCTTCCAAATCTGGCTCTTCAAACCGTTCTCCCGAGCGAAAGGTTCGGTCCAACACATTTCCAGAGAGATAGCTTTTCAACTTCGTTCGTACAAAGGCACCACCTTTGCCCGGCTTGACGTGTTGAAACTCGACGATATAGAAAGGCTCGCCTTCGACCATCAAGCGTACCCCGCTACGAAAATCCACCGTGGAAATCACTCGCAACTCCCTTCTATTTTTAAGAAGCCCACCAGCCTGGTGACATCAATGCTCGCCTGTCTTCGCTCCGGTTACCGAGGTACTCCCCCCAGAAGAACGTTTCGATCCACTGGCGGATATGTGTTCACACAGTCCTCGCAAGGCCAACAGATATCCGGTTGCACCGAACCCGGCAATCTGTGCCAGCGCAATCCCCGAGACATATGAATGCCGCCTGAATTCTTCACGCCGATAGATGTTTGACAGGTGGACCTCGATGGTAGGCAAACCAACGGCGGCCAGCGCATCGCGTATCGCGATGCTGGTGTGAGTATAGGCCGCTGGATTGATGATAATGCCGTGATAATCTCGTCGCGCTTCTTGAATCCAGTTCACCAATTCGCCCTCAAGATTCGACTGACGAATAACAAGTTCGGCTCCAAGCTCCCCACCCAGCTTTATCAGCGACGCATCAATCGTATCAAGGGTCGCCGTCCCATAAACGGATTCCTCCCGATGGCCCAACAGGTTCAGATTGGGACCGTGAAGGACTAGGATACGTAGCATGTCGCGTGCAGTACCTCCCTATACACCTGCTCACACCATCACAGCAAGGGCGGCATTCTAGCAGCCCCCTCTCAGAGGGTCAAACCGTTGAAGTCAGGTGAAGTTCAGGAGTGAGGACGAGAAGACGTTTAAGGGTTTTGTCGACGTGTCTGGATCGAGTTGAGCCACTGCTCAAGCTGTGCAATCACCGGGCCTCTTGTTTTCTGTGAGGTTGGTGCCGTGGAACTGTCTATCGGAACAAGCTTTTCTTCTGAATGGGATAGAATACTAGATAAGCCGTTAGTGTTATCTTTCATCGGCGACAGCGCACAGCTTAAGGCGGATGTCATGCCATCGGCACGCAAACGGACAGAGTCATGGCTTGACGCTTTCACCGGTTTCTCATCAGATTGTCCTTGCGATTGTGCCCGTCCATGAGTCGTCGGTACGCCGAGCCCGGCACGAAGAGACAAGGCTTCTTGATCGTGCGGATGTATGGATAAAATGACATCGCAAGACCGGATGGCCGCTTCTTTGGCCCCTTGAGCTCCGTAGAGCTTGGCCAATATTCGGTGCGCACGAAGATTATCGGGGCTCGATTTTATGGCTTCTTCGAGGATGGCTTTAGCCTTGACCGGTTGGTTCAGCTGCTCATATGCTCGACCTAACGCCACCATGGCCGTGATGAAACCCGGATTGACCTTCAACCCGTCTTCAAGAACGGCAACGGCTTCTTCCCACATACCGGCTTTGCCGTATTCTTCTGCCAGAGGGATAAATACCTTGGACCCCGGCTCTTTAGCGAATGCTAAGGCCAGCCGATCAATTTCTGCAGCATTACCGGTTTTTTTTGAACTGGAAGCCATGAGCTCGGGTCACTCCACCAATGACTCGCGCCGAGATGAGATGAAACACAGTTCGCGCACGGCAGTCAGAATTTCATCGGCCAGACGACGCTTTGGCATCAGCCCCAATGTTTTCTGTCCACCCGTGGCCGAGAGAACGACGACTGCATTGTCATCACTGCCAAATCCACCTCCCGTTTGCGCGACATTATTGGCAATGATGAGATCCAGGCCTTTCCCCCTCAACTTGTCTTTCGCATGGGACAGTACTTGTTCGGTTTCCGCCGCAAAACCAACCACAATTTGCGATGTCCGGCGCGCAGACAGCATCGCAAGAATGTCCGGAGTGGCTTCAAGCTCGAGGACGAGCTCAGATTTGCCCTGTTTTTTGAGCTTCTGCCCGACCGGCATTTTGGGACGAAAGTCTGCAACCGCTGCCGCCATGATCAGAACCGTAGAGGACGGGAAATGCCGATTCAATGCGTCGCTCATTTCGCTCGCTGTATTGACTGAAACAGTGGTGACCCCGGAAGGAGGCGTCAGCGAGGTCGGGCCCGCAACCAAGATAACTTCCGCTCCTCGATTCCGTGCAGCTTCCGCAATGGCATACCCCATCTTCCCGGAGGACCGGTTGGAAATAAACCGAACCGGATCAATGGGTTCTTGAGTCGGCCCCGCGGAGACGAGCACCCGCTGTCCTTGCCAATCCCGTTGAGGAACCAGCGCCGCATGTATGGCATCCAGGATCTTTGACTCTGCCGGAAGCCTCCCTTGTGCAACTTGTCCCGATGCCAGCGGACCGACTTCAGGATCCAGTACAACGATGCCACGAGCTCGGAGCGCCTGAACATGTTGAACGACCGTAGAATGTGTCCACATGTCTCCATCCATAGCAGGAGCGACAATCACGGGACATCGAGCATTCAACAGCATCGTACTCAACAGATCATCGGCCAAACCAAGTGCCGCCTTTGCCAGAAAATTTGCCGTAGCCGGCGCTACAATAATCGCATGGGCTTGTTCTGGAACTGCGAGATGGATCATCTCCTCATGAGATTCAAAGAGGTCCGTCGCGACCCGCCTTCCGGAGAGGACTTCAAACGTAAGAGGAGTCACAAACTTCATGGCAGCCTGAGTCATGACCACCGACACGGCAGCCCCTTCACGCGCAAGAACTCGAAGCAAACCAACCGCTTTGTACGCGGCGATGCTGCCGGTCACTCCAAGGACAAGGCGCTTGCCCCACAGATTTATCGGCGTTTGTGCTTCGTCCAATCCTTACTCCTCAGCCGGAGCCGCCGCCGGCTGCACCGTATCATCAACGTACACACTGAGCTCCTTCTTGATTTCGCGGGCGTCCTCTCCAGTCATCATGGCTAGACGTTCGGTTTCTCCCTCTTTTCCTCGTTTAGCTTCCTTCATCGCATCCCGGGCCTCTTTGCCGGTCAAATACTTGGTATGACCTCTCAACACCTCGTCAAGTGCGATGGTTGTTTCTTTTGTGAAGCGAGAGGACCCGGCTGGTCTAGCGCCTTGAGTCAAGTGCTTCGCCCGCTGCGAGGCGACGATCACCAATCTATGACGGGAATCAAATTCGTTTGACGTGTATTGCGGCAATAAACCCAACATATCGATCATAATGAACCTACTCCCTTGCTATAAAATGGATGACGGTTATCTTTCCGCGAATTTTGCATCCTTCTCAAGGATAAAGCTTTGTTCAAGCCAATGCATGTCCATCCGTTTCGTCTTCAGCCGTTCCGCAACGAATATGCTCTGCAACTCACGAAGGGATTGGGTCAGATCATCGTTGCGAACAATGTAATAATATTCCCTGAAACACCACACTTCTTCTTTCACCTTTTGCAGTCGGCGAACGATCTCCTCCTGAGAATCTGATCCCCGACCTTGGAGTCGAGCACGCAGAATATCCATCGATGGAGGAAGGATGAAGATATAGACGGCATCGCCAACTTTCTTTTTCATTTGAAGCGCACCTTGAACATCGATTTCCAGCAAGACATCGATGCCCTGCGCCATCTTCTCCATTAAAGGATTCCGCGGTGTTCCGTACCAGTTGGAATACACGTGTGCGTATTCCAAGAACTCATTTCTCGCAACCATATCGTGAAAGAGTTTCTCTTCAATAAAGAAGTACTCACGTCCGTGTTCTTCTCCCGGACGCGGTTTTCTTGTCGTAAACGACACTGAATGCCACAGCCCGGAGACCGACGCCACGATCTGTTTACACAAGGTCGTCTTTCCCGCTCCTGAGGGGGCTGAAATAATGTACAGTATTCCCCGACGTTCAGGAACTTGCCGACTCTCCATAACACCCGGCGGATGGTTACTTGTTGTAATCGAGGGCTCATTCGACATTCTGTATCTGTTCCCGCATACGCTCAAGCTCCGCCTTCATGCGCACCACCTCGGCCCTGATGACCGCATCATTGGCTTTTGATCCAATGGTATTGACTTCCCGTCCCATCTCCTGCAGAAGAAAGTCCAACGTCTTCCCGACCGACTCGTTACCTTGAAGCGCACGATCAAACTGTATCATATGCGTATCCAGTCTGACCAATTCTTCTGTAATGTCGCACCGATCGGCATACAGAGCCAACTCTTGATTGAGCCGAGGGAGGTCCGGGATAGAATCTGCCAACAATTTCTCCACGCGCTGCTTCATACGGTCGAACGCTTCCTGCGCAATATGAGGAGCACGGGACGATACGGCACTGCTGCACTCACGCACTTGATCAAGTCGAGCCAGGATATCCTGTGCGAGTAAAGCCCCCTCTTTTTCCCGCATCTTCGTCATATCCGACACCGCAAGTAACCCCAGCTTCTCCACCACTTTTGTGAGAGTAGGATCGTCGGTCGGCTGCTCTGGAAGTGCGATGATATCGCGGAATCCCGCCATCAGCCCGATGTCAATGGAGCCTTTAAGTTTCAGCGTGCGTTGGAGCGTGCGAAGAGCATGATGGTACTGTTTCGCCAGTTCAACGTCAAGTTGCACCGCACGAGTGCTTCCTCGACTGCCCTGTAGCGACACCGTTAGATCGATTCTTCCACGTACACACTGTTGTTGGATCGCCTTCTTGAATCGTTCTTCTAGTCCGCTCATCGACTTCGGCATGCGAATAGACGTTTCAAGGAAACGATGGTTGACCGACCTCACTTCAACGCTGACGGTCCCATCGGACCATGATTCCTGTCGACGGCCAAATCCTGTCATGCTCTTAATCATTTCTGGAGTTTTCCTTCCCACTCACACACATCGTAAATCGGGCACACAAGACAGCGCGGCTTCCGTGCGAGGCACACATACCGTCCGTGAAGAAGCAATCGTTGAGACACATCCGTCCACTGGGTTTGTGGATATGCCGATTGCACATCGCGCTCGATTTGCTCGGGATCCCTTGAATGGGTCAAGGCCAATCGATTGGTCACCCGGCTCACATGCGTATCGACGACAACAGCCGGTTTTCCAAATACAGCCCCAAGCAGCACATTGGCTGTTTTTCGCCCGACACCGGGTAGCGATGTGAGTTCTTCCATTGTGTCGGGGACTCGGCCCTTGAACTGCGCGGTAATGACCTGAGCACAGCCGATCAAGTTTTTCGCCTTGCTCTTATAAAAACCGGTTGACCTGATCAACGCTTCCAGCTCAGTCGGCATCGCCTTTGCCATGGCTTGCGGTGTCCGATATTGCTCGAATAGCCTCGGTGTCACCTGGTTCACACGCTGGTCCGTGCATTGCGCTGATAAAATTGTAGCGACCAGTAGCTCCCACGGAGAACGATGCGTTAATTCCACTCGAACCACCGGCATGGCTCGGCGCAAGTTCATGGCAATCTGTGCAGGGCGGTCGAGAACGGACAGTATCCCCATGCGTTTGGCTTTCTTCATGGCGGCCCGATTGTGCAGAGGTTACCGACGAGATGCAAGCACCAGCGGGGCGTCCTGGAGCGGCAGGCCGACAGTCTGATGGTCATCGGTTGACAAAGCCCTCACGTGGGCTTCCAATTGAGCGAGGAGAGGACGCAGTGTGGCAGGCTGGAACGCCGAAATGCCGATGGCTCCGTAGCGCCGGCAGAGTAACTCGGCGTGCGATGGTGATATCCGGTCACACTTATTAAACACGAGCAATCTCGGTATCGCATTCAAATGCAACTCCTCAAGAATGGCGACGACGGCCGTAATCTGAATGTCGATATCGGCAGCGCTGCCATCGACAACATGCAGCATGAGATCAGCCTCTCGGAGTTCTTCGAGCGTGGTCCGAAAGGCGCCGACCAGTTCTTGTGGAAGATCTCGAATAAACCCCACCGTATCGGTGATGATGATTTCGCGATCCTGTGGAAACCGCAGACGTCGGCTCGTCGTGTCCAGAGTTTCGAATAATCGATTTTGAGCTGATACCTGACTGTTCGTCAGCACGTTGAGCAGTGTCGACTTACCGGCGTTCGTATAGCCCACGAGGGAAACGACGGGGAGACCGTGCCGATCTCGTCTGGATCGACGCTGGTCTTGCCGGCGTCCAAACTGTGTCAGTTCCCGTTCTAAATGCGTAATGCGGTCACGCACGCGGCGACGATCAGTTTCCAATTTGGTTTCGCCCGGTCCTCGAGTCCCGATCCCGCCACCCATGCGCGAGAGTTCGGTACCTTTTCCAGACAATCGCGGTAGCAGATACCGTAACTGCGCGAGTTCCACTTGGACTTTGCCTTCACGACTGTGGGCTCGGCGAGCAAAGATATCGAGGATCAGCTGAGTCCGGTCAATCACCTTAATATCCGTCATCTCTGAAATTGCTCGCAGTTGAGCCGGTGACAACGTTTGATCAAAGATCACCATGTCGGCGCCCCGATGAAGTGTTCGAATCAGGACATCCTTCATCTTGCCGCTTCCCAAGAGATACCGTTGATGCCCATCCGGCGTTCGTTGTACGACCCGGTCGATCACCGTGATATCGGCGGAGGTCGCCAGCTCAGCCAATTCGGCCAAACGCTCTTCCTGTTCGGATCGACTTTTAACGGAGGCGCTGACAAGTATCGCCGATTCCTTGCCGCTCCCCACCGCATAGTGAGCTCGCGCCTGTTGAAGGTCTACGTCGAGCTCTTCGATGAACTGGTCGAACATCATGGTCAGATTGTGGAACGGAACGGTCTTGAGTACTTTGAACAATTGACCAGTCGAATTGGGCGCCAGCAGATGAGCGAGATACAGATTGCCTAATTGGCCATCCTCAGTGATAGAGAGGAGTCCGATAAGGTCAAGTCGCAAGAAAGCGAGATCGGTGAGCACCTCTTGATTTAAGGGCTGATCGTGCAGTTGTGTACGAATGAACCTCAAACCACGGAGCGATCGCGCCCCCGTACGGAAGAGGGTCAGCGTCGTCGAAGACAGGGACAAATCCGTTCCCACAATCACTTCCTGAACTTGTCCTCGTCGTGTCAACAGCACACCGATCGGGCGACGGAGCTCAACGGTCAGCTGGGCCATGGCTTTTGCAAGCTCCGGGGTAATGACTTTATCGGGGGAGACACGACGTCGGTAGAGCCGTTCAACCGACGCGACTTGGCTGGTGCGTAGTCCTGTGATCTGACCTCGGATATCAGGAATTGGCTTTCTCCTTATCTCTTAGAAAAATCGATATTGAGTCGGTTTTCTTCATGAATCGTCACGAACCTCCCGGCCTGACTGATATCGAGATCGTCATGTGGCCGCTCTCCGTTCATCAGCAACCGGCGCCCCGCCGAGGCGATCATGGCAGCATTGTCGGTGCAATATTCAAGAGGCGGCAGCGATAGATGAATGCCTTCACGTACCGCTCGCTCGCTTAGTATGGTTCTCAATCGTGAATTAGCTGAAACTCCTCCCACGACAGCGAGCGCTTTCACGTTCGACTGCTTGAGAGCAGCGAAGGCCTTCGTGGCCAAGACCTGCACAATAGCCTCTTGGTAGCTGGCCGCCAAGTCGGCAGTCTGATGAGGTCGCAGAGGACCATCCATTTCTCGTAACTTATACAACAACGCCGTCTTGAGGCCACTGAAGCTGAACTCAAGGCTGTTCTTTGCCCCGTGGAAGCGAGGAAATCGAAAGGCCTGTGAATCCCCGGAACGTGCGATTCGATCAATAGCCGGTCCGCCTGGATACCCCAGGCCAAGCATCTGGGATCCCTTGTCGAATGCCTCACCGGCGGCGTCGTCGCGAGTACGTCCCAGCAGGATACACCGACCATCGACTTCATGGCGATAGAGGTGAGTATGACCGCCCGACACAACCAACACAATGCAGGACAGTGGGAATATAGGGTCGGCGAGCCATGCGGAAGCGATGTGGCCCTGCAGGTGATTGATGGCAATAATCGGAATGCCCAAGCCGTAGCTCAAGGCTTTTGCGTAATTCGCTCCCACCAAAAGCGCCCCAGCCAATCCAGGTCCGTGAGTGACGGCCACCGCACCTAGAGTACTTTTGGAAACTTGGGCAGTCACCAAGGCTTCTCTGACGACCATGTCGATCGTCTCAAGATGAGCTCGTGCGGCTAACTCTGGGACGACGCCGCCGAACTTTTCATGGACGGCCACTTGTGAAGAGACTATGTTGGAAAGCACCTCTCCTTCACGACTGAGTACGGCTGCAGCCGTTTCATCGCATGAAGATTCGATGCCAAGAACCGGGCCCGGACGCCATCGAACCTCAGGTTGAAATTCTGACCGGTTGGAGTGAGAGCACATTCCGTTACGAAGGGGCCACATGACATTGAATAACAAAACGGCCCCTGCAGCGATCAGCCACAGAGGCCGCTCATGCTTGTTCTGGGGATCTCAGCGATCACCAAATGCACTATACTCCAGCCAATGCCTCCTGCTCGATGAAAGTGGGAGCTCCGTCCCGCAGAACCACTTTCACTTTTCGGCTCTCTTTGAAACGCCCCCTGATCAGCTCATCGGATAGCGGATCTCCGATGGCACGCTGAATAGCCCGCCGCATTGGTCTCGCTCCGTACAACGGCTCATAGCCCTCCTTGATGAGCCATTGCTTGACTTCGTCATCGACTTCAATTTCAATCCCTTTGTCCAATAGGCGGAGGTTCAACTCACGGAGCAAGATATCCAAGATGCTATAGAGCTGCTCTTTTTCCAATTGATGGAAAATCACGATTTCGTCGATCCGATTGAGGAATTCGGGACTGAATGATTTCCGAAGTTCTCCGAGCACTTCTTCCTTCTTCCGACGTGCCGCTTCGCTTTCCGTGCTCTGAAAACCAAGGGAAACGCCCTTCTGAATCATTTTCGTCCCGATGTTGGACGTCATAATGACGACCGTATTCTTGAAATCAACTTTTCGCCCGAGACTATCAGTCAACACTCCATCATCTAATACTTGAAGCAGGACATTGAACACATCCGGATGAGCCTTCTCAATTTCATCGAACAATACGACGGAATAAGGCCGACGGCGTACTTTTTCGGTCAACTGTCCACCTTCTTCATACCCCACATAGCCGGGAGGAGCTCCAAAAAGCCGAGAGCTCGTAAATTTTTCCTGATATTCGGACATATCGACACGGATCAACGCATCTTCGCTGTTGAACAGAAACTCAGCCAATGTCCTGGCCAGTTCCGTCTTACCCACACCCGTCGGTCCTAAGAAAATGAAGGAGCCGATCGGTTTTCGAGCTTCCTTCAAGCCGGCACGAGATCGTCGGATGGCGCGAGCGACCGCGGAAATCGCCTCATTTTGACCGACCACTCGTTTATGGAGAAACTCTTCCATGCGCAAGAGCTTGTTGGACTCTTCTTCTTCCAGCTTAAAGAGCGGAATACCGGTCATTTTTGACACAACGTAGGCGACATCCTCTTTACCGATCACAGGCTTGTTTTTTTCTTGATTCTTTTTCCATTCTCGCTTGGATTCGTCGAGCAACTTACGCAGTCGCTCTTCTTCCTCACGGTGCCGTACGGCTTCCTCGAAATTCTGCATGGATATTGAGAGTTCTTTCTCTCGCGATACCTTCTTCAGCTCTTGCTCCATCGCTTTCAATTCCGAAGGGAGTGCATAGGTCTGAAGCTTCGCCCGTGACCCGGTTTCATCAATCAAATCGATCGCCTTGTCCGGGAGAAACCGGTCGGTGATGTACCGATCGGACAACTTGACAGCTTCAATAATGGCGTCTTCCGTGATTTCGACTCCGTGATGTTCCTCGTATCGGTCTCGAAGCCCTTGGATGATGCGGACAGTTTCATCAAGATTTGGCGGCTGAACGTGGATCGGCTGGAATCGCCGTTTCAACGCGCCGTCTTTTTCAATATGCTTCCGGTACTCATCCAGCGTCGTAGCACCAATGCATTGGATCTCGCCGCGCGACAAAGCCGGCTTCAACATATTGGAAGCGTCGATGGATCCCTCTGCAGCTCCGGCGCCAACCAGCGTATGCAGCTCATCAATGAAAATGATGATATTGCCGGCCTGGACAATCTCTTTCATCACGACCTTGAGACGCTCTTCGAACTGTCCACGGTACTTGGTACCGGCAACCAGAGACCCTAGATCCAAGGCGATGACCCGACGAGAGAGCAGATTGTCGGGAACTTCAGATTGGACGATCCGTTGTGCAAGTCCTTCCACGATGGCGGTTTTCCCTACACCGGATTCGCCGATCAGCACAGGATTGTTCTTGCTCCTGCGACTGAGGATCTGCAAGACACGTTCGATCTCATCGGCTCTACCGATCACCGGATCCAGTTGACCTTCTTGGGCCAGCTGGGTCAGATCACGTCCGAATTCATCGAGAGCCGGAGTATTGCTCTTCCGATCTCGTTCTCGGGGAGCGGACTTCCGTAGAAACGTCACCGTCAACTGCCGTGCCGTCAACAGATTGGCACCCAGGCTGCGGAGGATTTTCCCACCTATCCCTTCTTCTTCGCGAAGAAGGCCGAGAAGAAGATGCTCACTACCGATGTGGTTGTGGCCCAGAAGGCGAGCTTCTTCGACTCCGTATTCGATAACCTTCTTCACGCGGGGGCTGAAGGGAATCTCTCCGAACGTCATAGTGGTCCCTCCACCTGGCAGATTTCGCTCAATTTCTAACCTGATCTGCTCCGTAGAGAGCCCCATCTTTTTTAGAATCATAAGAGCAATGCCGTCGGACTCACGAAGTATGGCCAAGACGAGATGTTCAGTCCCTAGATAGTCGTTCTGGTGCCGCTCGGCCTCCTCGCGCGCGAGGATGATGATTTTTCGACCTTTATCCGTGAATCGTTCGAACATCCTGCCTCCTTACTCGTGAGTGCGAACCCTGGCCGCGTTCGAGCAAAACCGTTGAAAAACCTTGGCCTAATTCTAACCACAGTATTCTTGAGAGTCAAGATTGCGCGGATAACAAGACGGCATGGCGTTTAGGACACGCATCAGTCGGTGTTTCTTTTTTCCGCATAGCAGCTCTTGTGTGAATGATCATGCGTTGACATAAAAAGAAATATCCCGATACAATCGCCCTCCTTTTTGCCCGCTCACGCATACGGAATTCATGAAAAGTAAAAGTATCGGGATTCTCACCAAGCCAAAATTTCCTGAAGTCAAAGCCACATTGCTCGGGGTCGTTGCTTGGCTCCGATCCCGCAGCATCAACGTTATTCTCGATACAACGTCTGCAACGTTACTGAATGAACCAGGCGGAATTCAGAAAACGCAACTCACCGAAAAGGCCGACGTGTTGTTAGTGCTGGGCGGGGACGGCACCATCCTGAGTGCAGCAAGGCTGGCGGCAGAACGGAGCATTCCTATCTTGGGGGTCAACATGGGAGGGCTCGGATTCTTAACCGAGGTGCGGCTGGACAATCTCTACCCTTCGCTGGAACGAGTATTCGCCAACGACTTTACCCTTGATGAACGACTGATGTTGGCGACCCACGTTCACCGGCACGGAGAAACAGTCGCGCGAGGAATCGTACTCAACGATGTCGTCATCAGTAAAGGCACCCTCGCTCGTATGATCGAACTACAGATCGCCATAGAGGGCCAGTTCGTGGCCAACCTACGAGGTGACGGTCTGATCATCGGAACACCCACAGGCTCTACCGCCTACTCTCTCTCTGCCGGAGGCCCCATCATGACTCCCGCCCTTCAGGCGCTCATTGTGACTCCAATCTGTCCGCATACATTGACGCATCGCCCGTTGATCGTACCAGGCGATGTCGTCATTGAAGTGACGTTGACCAGTAAGGATGACGGATCAATGGCCACACTCGATGGGCAAGTCGGCGTTGCCATGACACAGGGCGATACAGCCGTAATTCAGGCTTCAGACTATCGGACGAGATTGATTAGATTTCCAGAAAGTCATTATTACGAAGTATTGCGGGAAAAGCTGAAATGGGGGCACGTATGACACGGAAATAGGGTAACATTATTCATGCATTGCTTGTTCAATATATTTAAGCATGTCTTGATTTGCTGAAAATTTGAACTCTCCGATACAGTCGGCTTTCCCGACGAATGAGCATTCTGCCACATCGAGTGCCCGTAAGCCGTTCATGTCGACTGGACGACTTTGACGCTTTCTGAGAAGCATACGCAAGCGATCAAGCACAATCTTGGCGTCTTTGCCGTTCTGGGTCCTCAGATAGCGCTCGACGACTTCCGCACACCAATCTCCGTCCCGCTTCGCGACGCCGACGAGGCCCTCACTAGCTTTTCGAGCCCAACCAGCCAAAAATATGCCGTCCATCACCGTGCCCATAGACTCATCGTACGCTTGAAAGAGCGCATCATCGGGATCATTGCCGGTCTTGTTCGGGTTCGTGGTAAACATACCGTTTTTGTGAGGTAGACCGACCGTTTCATCCACTTTGTCGCCGACAGCAAAAACAACCGAATCGCAGGGAAATTCATAATACTGCTTCAACCCCACGGCGACGGTATCTTCTCCTTTAGGGTCGAGCCGGTTATCTTCCATTTCAAGTCCGCGAACCCGATTGTCGCCGCCAACCAGAATACGCTTCGGCGACGCAAGGAACCGAAATCCCATCTTCGTTTCAGTCACCTTCGGCTCGCATTTAGTAAACTCTTGGGTGAATGCTTGTAAAACTTCATCCGGATTCTGACCGACCTTGACAAGCCGGTCCTTGATGCGCTCGAACTCGGCTTTGATTCCCTCTAGATCCATATTGGCACAGATGCTGCGAATTTCTTTTGGATTGTACTTGCGTTCCACGGGTCCCCGTCTGACAATTGCCGTGACCCTCTCAACTTTCTTATAGCGGACCAACCAGTGAGCGATATCTACCATCACATCTCCCGCTCCAATCACGGCAACATGTTTCCCCACTTCAAATGGACGATCGCCAAAACCCGGTAACCGATTGAAGTGATACACCACATCCTTCGCGTGAAATACGCCTTGAGCCGAGTCTCCTTCAACGCCAATGGCCTTGGTTCCCTGCGCACCGATTGTGAAGACAACCGCGCTTGCCCCCAACCCCCGCACATCGTCGACCGTGAGATCTTTTCCGTTTCCAATGGTGACATTCCCAAAATAATGAACGTTCTTTTGCTGAAGAAGCTCCCAGTATTGCTTCTTAAGTCCACCACGGAGTTTCAGCTTAGAAGGGAATATTCCATATTCAGCCAATCCACCGAATTTGATATCACGATTGAGAATAATGATTTCGTGGCCGGCTTTTGAAAGCGCGCTGGCAACAGCCATACCAGCCGGCCCGGCTCCTGCCACGATAACCACATGCGACTGTGTCCCGCTCATACGGTATCCCTTAAGAAGTTAAGTAAAGAAAAATCTTGAATATCAATGGACTACGGACTCTAGCATAGCCGTTCCCGCACTGTCAAAATGCACGCAGACGGGCACGGGCAACCAGGCGGACTTCGACTTGCCCGAGTACTTTCTGTTGTTTACAATGCCGCTCGTCTCCGGACCAGGCTACAGTATTTTTATGCCAATCGACGAATCACTTTCCGTGCCATTAGGAGAGAAGACACTGGCACCTCCCATACGCTACTGTCCCGTCCGCAAAAGCAACTGTGTCTTTCCTCTCAAAGAACTGAGCAAAGATGAGGCATACGTCGTCTCGGACTTCGAGCTTGCTGAGGAACTGATCGCCCGAGGTGCCGACAGCGCACGTATCGCCATCGGCCCACACGATTCTCCTGAAAACCAGTATCTAGGATATTCCCAAGTAGAGGCAGGTAAACAACTGGTCCCCCACTCCCCGTTCGATTTCAAACAATCGAGTGTCATTGTCCTCCCGACTTACAATGAACGCGCTAATCTTGAGGCGCTTGTACCTGCAATCAGCCAATATCTTGTGACTGACATCTTGATTGTTGATGATAACTCGCCTGACGGAACCGGAGAGTTAGCCGATCAGTTTAGTGGCAGGCATGGACATGTACATGTCCTGCACCGGTCGAAAAAAGAAGGGCTTGGACCAGCTTATCTGGCGGGCTTCAGGTGGGCGCTGCAACGCAATTACAGCCTCATCATCGAAATGGATTGCGACTTCAGCCATGCTCCCTGGGATCTACCCCGCTTGGTACACCGCAGCCGAACTGCCGATCTCGTGATTGGGAGTCGCTACGTACCCGGCGGGGGAACCGAAAATTGGAACGCAAGCCGTCGTTTTGTCTCTCGCTGCGGAAATACCTACGCCAGACTCTTCCTCGGCTCGACCATCCACGACTGGACAGGAGGATTCCGCTGCTATCGTCGTGAGCTCTTGACTCGGATGAACCTTGCAACCGTCCGGACGAAAGGATACATCTTTCAAGTAGAGCTGGCCTGGCGAGCCGTACAGCTGGGAGCGGATGTGGTGGAATTACCCATCCGCTTTTGCGACCGCATTGAAGGCCAAAGCAAGCTCGGCTGGCAGTCCATCGCCGAAGCGCTGATAGAAGTACCTAAAATGTACCTTTTGGGTCTGGGTGGTCGATAAGGCTTTCCTCTTCCTCTTTTCTTCCAGCGGTTCTGTTCGCGTCAAATAAAACGCGACCCGTGCCGCCGGGCCGCTAACATGGTGACTCATGATTCATACAAGACCTAATGAGAGAAACCTTCGGATCGAGTGGATCGAGCTTGGTTAAATCGATGATGAGTTCGTCCTTCGCATTGGCCAAAATTCCGTCCAGCAAGCTGCTCTTCATCGGAATCACGGCGTCGGACGGCTGAAAGATCAGATCGAATCCTTTCGCCGCAGTGGGTCGCATAGGGTAACGCCGATCGTAAATCATTCCATAGGCTGGAATGCCGTAAATGATTCTCCAATTTCCCAAGAGGATATGCAATTCCATCCCATGCACGTAGAGTCCGCCCGTCGTGATAATTCGCCTCGCGAAGGTCTGCGGTTGACTCAAATAGAAGGTAACCCGCTCATTGTCTTTCGCCTCCTCCAGCGCCTCCGACAGGCGCACAGACAAGAGATCCAACTCCTCATCCGTAAAGGCTGGAACCAGGGGAGACTCCCCCCGCAGCCACCGCTGCAGCGCAATCCAATGTTCCTGTACCTTCAATCCCGACAAAATCGCCCGCATTTTTTCCGGTTCGATCGTGAACGGATGGCTATGGTGGCTCGGCGGCCATTCTGGGAGTACTTCCGAGTCCTCTTCCAACCGCACGAAATTGACCGGATCCTCATAAATAATTCGTGACGGCACATGTGGAGCGGCACAACCGATCGATAGTACGGAATAAATAGTGAGGAGGACGGTAACGATCCAGCCTGTCCGATTATTGCTCTCCTTACTGCTCACTTCTCTCCCTTCCCCGTTCACCCCTTACTGATCGTGACGGTCATCTCCGCTCGCTCCAGCGGATTGTCCTGCCCATCACGCTTCATATTGGCGATCTTGTCGGCCACCTCCATTCCGCTGACGACCTCTCCAAATGCCGTGTATTGCCAATCGAGGAAATTGGCGTCTGCGACGCAAATAAAGAACTGTGACCCGGCGCTATCCGGATCGTTCGCGCGAGCCATCGAGACAATGCCTCGCTTGTGCGGTGTACTGTTGAACTCGGCTTTCACCTTATAACCAGGTCCACCCATTCCGTGGGATGAGCGGTCGGAATTCTTACTGTTGGGGTCTCCTCCCTGAATCATGAAACCAGGAATGACGCGGTGGAACGTCGTCCCATTATAAAATCCTTCTCGAGAAAGTTTGACAAAATTGTCGACGTGGCCTGGCGCCACATCATGGAACAACCGAAGTATTATTTCTCCCACAGGTTGGCTCTTGCTCGTGACGGAAATTGTTGCCCGTATCTTTTCCTCTCTACCAGTCATCGCATTCATCCTTTCTAGATTTACCGAAAGAGAAACGGCGGTGGCGCTATTCCCGCCTCCAGCCCCTGATTAACGGCCATCCATGAGACACCATCATCGCTGCGAAATACGCCTGAACTTGTCCCAGCATACAAACCCTTATCACCGGCTTTAATCAACACCTGTACCGCAAGGTTCTCCAGACCGTTATTAATGGGGATCCATTGCTTGCCCTTGTCCATGGTCTTAAAAATCCCGTTTCCAGTCGCGACAACGACTCCTTGATCACTGAATACGATGCCACGAATAGAGTCGTTGGGCAGTGCCCGGCTGATTGGTCGCCACGTCTGTCCGCCGTCGGTGCTGCGAAAGACTCCGCCGTCGAACGTTCCGGCAAAAATACTTTGGTCATGATCAATCACCAAAACACGAATGAAATTTTCAATCATGCCCTCGTGGTCCTTCAACCCATGCCGCATACGAACCCAGCCGGTAGAGCGAGGGCTGAACCGAAAGATCCCTTTACCGGAAGTTCCAGCGAATAATGTTCCATCTGCAGAGCGAGCGAGTGCATGGACCAGAATGTCGTCCAAGCCAGACGTCACAGGCATCCAATGACCCTCGGAGCCATGCAGGCGATATACGCCGTCTCCGGTGCCGGCAAAAAGCTCCTGATCCACCGCTAGCAATGCCTTGACTTCAAGCCGTTTGAGCCCCTCATTCACAGGCTGCCAGCTGTTTCCTCCATCGCGCGAACAAAACACTCCACCACGGAAGGTACCGGCATAGACTGTTCCATCTTTCGCGGAGGCCAAACTCAAAATAAAAGGATCAGTGATACCGCCTCCTACTCGAGCCCACGTCGCACCACGGTCCGGGGTGCGAAAAACCCCATGCCCGAAGGATCCGGCATAGACGACTCCATTGATTCCCATCACAAGAGCCTGCACGCTTGCTGCGGATTGTTCGGATAGGCCCGATGCCGCCGAAGATGCTGAAACACCCAACGTTGGGGGCGACATCGGGAGATTGGAGAGCTGCAGGCTTTCTCCACCAGCCGAACAAAGAAGAACGCCCCATATCAATATCATAATCATAGAAACGATCGTGCATATGCGTTGAACCCTCACAGCCTCATGCCTCATCGTAGTCTCGTCCCGGCGGTGTTGATCGGCAGATCCGGATCGAGCGGCAAATCGATCCCCCCTGAGTCCTGATTTCGCCCGAAAAGCCGGGCGCCGAGAATCCCGATCTCATACAGCGCCATTAAAGGAACCGCCATCAAAAGCATGGTAAAGAGCGTCGCGTCAGGAGTGACGATGGCGGAGATAATGAGACACAACAACACAGCATGTTTACGGTAACGAGCGAACAAGTCTGCTGATGCGGCTCCCGCCATAGCCGCGAGACTCATGGCCAAGGGTAGTTCGAAGGCACAACCGAAGATGAGCAGAAATTTTACGTTAAAATCAATATAAGTACCGACACTCAACTGGGGAGTGATATCACGATCAAGTCCGAAACTCACGAACAGGTCGATCACCAGCGGCAAAATCACCACATTGCAGAAGACCAACCCTAACGCAAACAGCCCCCCCGCCACCATGAATAGCGGAATCGCCCAGCGCTGCTCCTTCGGTAACAGAGCAGGCTCGATGAACTTCCAACAATGATAAAAAATGACCGGCAAGCTGAGAATGAGGGCCGCCAACAACGACACTTTAATCGAAGCAAACAATGCTTCCGTGGGACCGTAAAACACCAGTTGGTTGGAAAATGGTCTATTGAGCCACGCTACCATTTCGGAGGAAAAAGAAAAAGTCAGCACCAACGCACCCAAGACTGTCGCACCAATGATGATCAGTCGTCGTTTGACGGCTTGGATGTGGGAAGCAAGCGGATGGATGTTCTGTCCCATATCAACGGATTGAGCCGCCTGCGGAGTCGGTGGCCGATCAGCCTCCTACCGCGCCGGCTCGAGGCTTTGCTCGCGGTAGAGACGAATCAGTTCTGCAAGCTTGTCTTTCTTCGCCAATTTTTCCTTTTGTATCCGTTTTTTCTCGATTTCTTCCGACGGGGTCAGGACATGGCGCTTCTGCAGTTCGTTGAGTTCTAGGTCCAGGCGATGGTGGGACGCTTCGAGCTCCCGGAATTCGGTGTTGGAATGGCGAAGCTGTTCGACGATCGCATCTTCCGTCAACATAACGACACCTCCTGGTTAAAGTGAGTCTGTTGAAGCTGATTCACCTCCTGAGACAAAGCCCTTCTCCCGCTGCCGACCATGCGGCACCACAAGGGGATTCATTTGCATCAGCACGGCGTCTTCGATGGGATTCGTGTAGTAGCGCGGGCGACTACCGATCGGCACAAAACCTATCCGAGTATAGAGGGAACGCGCTGAATCGTTCGAGATTCTGACTTCGAGGATTGCCCGAGTGGCCGATTGTTCCAACGCCAGATGGAGAGCTGCGGTGACAAGCGTTCCTCCCACCCCCCTCCTCCGCATCGACTCTCGCACCGCAAGATTCATCAGTCGCAACTCTTCAAAGACGATCCAGAAACAATGGTACCCGATAATCGCGGGTTCTGTCTTGATTTTCGACTGCCTGTGACGTATCGCGACGAGAAAGTGCGCGAATTGGTTACCCGTCAACTCACCTTCAAGCATTTTGCGCGTCCACGGGGACGAGAAGCAAGCCTCTTCCAAAGCAAGGATATCATCCAACATATCCGATGTCGCCGGGACAATCTCAAATTCAGAAAGCACGATGTGGCTGCTCACATTCCTTACAGAGGCGACCGCCGACGGCCACGAGCCAATCGTTCGGCAATCTTGGTTTCAACCCTTTGCCGACGTCTCGCAAGAGGCGAACCGCCTCGTTCGTATTGAATTTCAGCTTCGGTCTGCTGGACATAGAGCGGCGCAACCAGTTCTCCAGCAATTTCACCTCGTCGAAGTCGTTCCATTCCGATACGTGCGACTTGAATAGCGGAAGGTCTGAAGGCTCGATCGGGCCCTACCGTGACGGTGACTGACGGCGGCAATGCCGCTTGAATTTCATGTCCCATCGACGACCATCCGGATCCAAATACTATCGTGTGTTCGATGAGGCTCTGCGCTAACGCTTTTGGGGTTCCTACTTGTTCGCTCAGCACACGATTCAATCCCTGACCCTCTGCCCAACGAAAAATCGCCCAGTAGACTTCTCCACGACGACTGACCAATATCGGACAGATAGGAACACATGCCGCTTCCAGACTCCTCGCCATGGCTTCCAGTGTCGGCACCAGCGTGAGAGGAAGATCAGTGGCTCCCCGAAGTCCTAGGCATGTTGCAATTCCCACTCGGATGCCGGTAAACGAACCCGGGCCAATCGAACAGGCAAGACCAGTGAGATCGTTGAGCTGCAGTCCGGATTGAGACAGCAATCGATCGATAGCGGGCAAAAGGAGAGAGTCTTGCGCACCACCGGCCTCTTGCTCATGCGTCGCGAGGATAAGGTCATCTTCCAGAATTGCGACACTCTGCCGCGTCGTGACTGTTTCAACCGCAAGGATTTTCATCGAGGATTATGAGACCTGACCTAAATCCTCTGCCCGTATGGCTTGATTGTGATGCATCTCGTGGAAGGTGACTTGCACTGAGCCTTGTCCACGTCCATCTTCCAGAAAAACCTTGAAGGGACGGAATAGTCGAACATCCTGATCACCCATAGCCTCTGCCTGAATACTTCCCGCCTTTTCGATCGGCCTAAAATCGTCATACTGAATCGTCGCCTCGACCTCCCCACTCGACCCAAACCAATCTTCTTGGACCACCAGCAATCGGCGGTCAAACCATAGGCATCGGATCGGAGGACGCGATGGGCTCGTTCCTCCGGTTACCGACGCATAGACGTCGAGACGATATCGGCC
>JAICUC010000350.1 GCA_025936075.1 Nitrospira sp.
GTCGGTCAGCAGGTTCGTCAGGAGGATTTGCTTCGGCAAAAGCGGAAGGAACGGCAGGAACAGGGAGGCGCCGGCCATGCTGAACATATTGCCGAAGTTGGCGCTGGTCGCCATGAACACATACTTGAGCGTGTTGGCGAACGTCGTTCGTCCTTGACGGACTCCGTCTACGAGCACGGCGAGATTTTTTTCCAGCAACACAATGTCGGCGGCATCTTTCGCCACATCGACCGCGCTGTCGACGGAAATGCCAACGTCCGCCGTGTGCAAGGCCGGCGCGTCATTGATGCCGTCGCCTATGTAACCCACGACGTTGCCCGCCCGTTTCAGCGCGAGGATGATTCGGTCCTTTTGATTCGGTTCCACTTCCGCAAACACGTCGATGTCATTGACCTTCATGGCAAGCGCGTCGTCCGTCATTCGGCGAAGTTCCTGTCCCCTCAGCACACGTCCATGGTCGACGCCGGCTTGCTTCCCGACATGGGCCGCAACCAATCGATGATCTCCCGTGATGATCTTCAGCGCGACACCCAGCCGCCTCAAGGAAGCGACCGTATCCGCCATGTCGGCCTTGATGGGGTCGGAGAAGACCAACAGGCCGAGGAATACCATCTTCTCTTCATGGTCTTTGCCGATCTGCGATGTGCGACCCATATCACGATAGGCCAGGCCGAGCGTGCGAAATCCTTCTCCGTTGAAATCTTGATACAGTCCTCGAATCTCTTCCAGGCGCACTGTAATGGGAACGAGATTTCCCTCTGAGTCTTCCACATGCGAGCACACCCCCAGCACCTGCTCGACGGACCCTTTGGTGATCAGCACATGGTGCAAGGGGGTGGCCGCCAGAATGGACAGCCGTTTGCGCACGAAATCGTACGGCACTTCGTCCAGTTTCTTGTACCCGGATAGGTCGTACGCGCACTGTGTCCTGATCGCGTGATCCAGCGGGTTGATGAAGCCGGTCTCGTAGGCGGCGTTGAGATAGGCGTGGAGGCGGACGCGATCGCTCGGGTCGCCGTTGAGATCCACGGCCGCATGCAAGCGCATGACCCCCTCGGTCAACGTCCCTGTCTTGTCCGAACAGAGCACGTCCATGCTCCCGAGGTTTTCGATGGATGCGAGCCGCTTGACGATGACCTTCCGTTGAGCCATCCGTTTCGCGCCGTGAGAAAGATTGACGCTGATGATGGCGGGCAACAGCTGCGGCGTGAGTCCCACGGCAAGCGCCATCGAAAACAAAAAAGAATCCAGCACGGGACGATGGAGAAAGACGTTGATCGCGAAGATCGCCAATACAAGCAGCAAGGTCACTTCCATCAGTAGGTAACCGAATCGATGCATCCCCCTTTCAAAGTCGGTTTCAGGAGGCCGGAGCATGACGTGATGAGCCAGACGACCGAACTCCGTCTCCTTGCCGATAGAGAGGACCACGGCCTTGGCATGGCCGCTTACCACATGGCTTCCCATAAAGACGCTGTTGGTTCTCCGGCCCAGAGGGGTCGCTTCGGACAACACTCCGATATGTTTTTCCGTTGGAAAGCTTTCCCCCGTGAGAGCCGCTTCATCGACGAAGAGGTCCTTGGTCTCAAGAAGCAGACCGTCTCCGGGAATGCTGGAACCGGCCGTGAGATCGACGATATCGCCCGGTACGATGTCGTGGAGGGGGACGTCCACTTTTTGTCCATCCCGCCACGCCTCCGTTGTGACATGAACCAGGGCAAGCAACGCCGACACGGCTTGCACGGCGCCGCGCTCTTGCCAGAATCCGAGCAAGGCGCTCATGACGATGATCGCCAAAATGATGGCCGCGTCGGTCGAGTCGGACAGGAAGAGGGAGACCAAGGCAGCGGCGATTAGTATCAGAATGATCGGACTGCGAAACTGCGCCGCCAGGATCGTCAGGGGACGGGTGTCACGATGAGGCTTGATCCGGAATGAAGAGTAATAGGCTTGCCTCGTTCTCGCCTCTTCCGCCGTCAGGCCTTCCGGCCTCGTCTCTGCACGGCGAAGCGCCTCCTCGACCGGCATGCTCCAGAATGCGTGGTTCCGCCTTTCCATATGATTCGGCGCATTATTCGTAGCGCAGCGCTTCGATGGGGTTCAGCTTTGAGGCTTTATTGGCCGGATAGAGTCCGATAAAGACGCCGACGATCAAGGAAAACAAAAAGGCGGCCGCGACGGCGGGCACGTTGACGATCGTCGGCCAGCCGATGACGTGAGTCAGCAACCTGGCGCTGCCCATGCCGAACGCCACTCCCAGCACTCCGCCGATTGCCGTCATGATGATCGCCTCGATCAAAAACTGCAACAAGATATGCGCTCGTTTCGCGCCGACGGCCAAGCGCAGGCCGATCTCTTTCGTCCGTTCCGTCACCGAGACCAGCAGGATGTTCATGATGCCGATGCCGCCGACGAACAGTGAAATGGATGCGATGCCCATCAACATGAGCATCATGGTCCGACTGGCGCCGGCCATGGTTTTGGCGAGATCTTCCATCGTTCGGATGGTAAAGTCATCCTCTTCGGAGGAATGCAGCCGATGTCGCGCGCGCAGCAAATCCTTGATGTCGTCCACCGCTGCCGGTATGTCATGGCGGCTCTGCATAGCGACGATAATAATTCCTACCGTCCCCAAGAACTGCGTGCCAAGCACCTTGCGCTCCGCCGTCGTAAAGGGCAGGATCACGATGTCGTCCTGATCCTGTCCTGAGACAGACTGGCCTTTCGAGTCCAAAATCCCGATGATACGCAGCGGCACATTTCTGATGCGGATTTCGCCTCCGACAATGTCCTCACCGATTTCAAAGAGATTTTTCGCCGCGGTTTTGCCCAGCACCGTGACCTTCGCGGCCGAATCCATGTCCGACTGGGTGAAAAAGTGTCCCTGGGCCACCGACCAATTCCGAATGTCCTGAAATTCCGGAGTGGTTCCCATAATCGCCGTGCTCCAGTTCTTATTTTCCCGTATGACTTGAAGGACCGAGCGGCTCGCGTACATGACACCGGTGACCCCTATGGCTTTCTTCTCGATGTCCTGCGCGTCATCGACGGTCAAGGTTGAGACGGAGCCGAGACCGCCACGAACGCCGCCGACAGTGGTTGCGCCTGGGACGATGATGAGGACGTTGGTGCCCAGGCTTGAGATTTCAGCTTGAACGGAAGCCGCCGCGCCTTGACCCAGTCCCACCATGGCCACGACCGCCCCGATCCCGATGATGATGCCGAGCATGGTCAATCCGGCGCGCATGGGATTACGCCGGAGGACGCGGAAGGCGGAAAGAACGGTGAGCCACAAAAAGGACATTGATCTCGGTTGATTTGGTTTATTGTGTTTGTTTGGTTTACTCGATTGGGACAAACACGGAACAAACCGGATGAACCAAATGAACCAGATAAACGGTTTCTTATCTCATGCCTCGACCCGGTTCGAATCCCGGCGGCAATTTCTTTTGGGCCTGCTCCTCTTCCGATTCAATGCCGATGATGACGCGATCTCCTCGATTCAAGGAACTCCCCACAATCTCGGTGGAAAGGGAATCGGCAATCCCGGTCGTCACCTCCACTTGGCGCGGCTGATGGTTTTGATCGAGCACCCAGACCCTTGAGATTTTCCTATCGATGGGTACGTTGGGCATCCGAAAACGGAGGGCGCCGTTCGGCACACGCAA
>JAICUC010000002.1 GCA_025936075.1 Nitrospira sp.
TATTTCCTCAGACAAACAGCTCAATCAGAATTTTACGACGTCTGTCCGGGGAGAGATTTTTAACAGAATGGATAGGCTATTCCCCTCTCTCCAATCGTCGATCCGTCTGATCTCTATTGGACACTGAATCAATATGTGATCCGCTTCCAAGACTTAACTAACATGAGCTTAGCAAGAACAGTCGCAACGGACACTGGGGCTGGCTTCATCCTCTTCGGCACACTGACAACCGAAGAGCCATGGATCAAAGTCCGCCGCGCGACCTGAGTTTCGACACCGAGATTGCCTCAAAAGAAACCAAGCTTTACAAAAACGCGCCCTTCGGGCATTTCTTAGACGAGGCGAGCTACCATCCGATTGCTTGATCGGCACGCATCCAC
The DNA here is from genome assembly GCA_025936075.1 of Nitrospira sp. Taxonomy (GTDB): domain Bacteria; phylum Nitrospirota; class Nitrospiria; order Nitrospirales; family Nitrospiraceae; genus Nitrospira_D. The sequence continues at coordinate 381 of JAICUC010000002.1, forward strand.
ACTTTACCCCTCCATAAATCACAACGGGCAGGTTCCTTTTCAGAAACCTGCCCTCCCTAGACTATCCATTCTATCTTTATCCAATTTGCTATAGCATTCCCTTCGTCGAGAGCACCTTCCCCGCCAACCGTTCTTCCAACATCGTCGCGTGATCGAGCGCCTTGGCGAGCGATTTGAAGATCGCTTCCATAATGTGGTGGGGATTACGGCCATAAAGTAGATTCACGTGCAGGTTCAGACCGCCGTGGGTGACGAAGGCTTGGAAGAAATCTTCGAACAGGCCGAGATCGAACGCTTTGATCTTCCGGTCCGGCAGATTCACGTTATACACCAAGAATGGTCGGCCGCTGAGGTCCACGGTGACCTGGGCCAATGTTTCATCGAGCGGAGCCGAGGCAAACCCGAATCTTTTGATGCCCGCTTTTTCACCCAATGCCTGGTGCAAGGCCTTCCCCATCACAATTCCGACATCCTCCACCGTATGATGTTCATCGATGTCGAGGTCTCCTTTGGCCTGCACCGTCAAGTCAAAAAACCCATGTTTGGCAAGTAGCTCCAGCATATGATCAAAAAAACGGATACCGGTGTCGATCTTCCCCTGCCCACTGCCGTCCAAGGTCCACTCGACACGGATATCGGTTTCTTTGGTGGTTCGTTGGACATTTGCCTGTCGGGGAGCAGATCCGTTCTTCTTCATGAAAACCTGCTCAGCGCGGATTTGGCATGCGCATCAAACCCTTCAATCTGCGCCAGTCGAACCAACGGATCTTTGATCCTGGCCAATTCTTGTTTTGTGTAATGCACGATGTTGCTGACCTTTACATAGTCATTGACGGAGAGCGGTGAAAAGAACCGTGCAGTGCCTCCTGTCGGCAGCACATGATTCGGACCCGCGACATAATCGGCCACCGCCGGCGGCGTATAGCGGCCCAAGAATAGGGCTCCGGCATGGCGGATCTTCTCCAAATAGTCGAATGGATTGTCCACGGAGAGCGTCAGATGCTCGGCTGCGATTTCGTTCGCGACTGCGATGGCTTCGTCTATCGTGGTCACGACGAACGCCACCGAATGGCGCGCGATTGACTTTGATGCGATCTTTTCACGTTGGAGTCCTCTCAACTGCTCTTCGATCAATTTCGACACGTCCTTCGCCAATCGTTCAGATGTCGTGACAAGGAATACCTGTGCGTCTTCGTCATGTTCCGCTTCGCAGAGCAAGTCGGCGGCCACATGCGCCGGTTTTGCCTCGTCATCGGCCACCACCAGCAATTCACTGGGGCCGGCAATCATGTCAATTCCGACGGTTCCGTAGAGCAGTCGTTTGGCTGTCGCCACATAGATGTTCCCCGGTCCAACGATCTTGTCGACCCGCCCGACGGTTTTTGTCCCATAAGCAAGTGCCGCTACCGCCTGAACGCCGCCGATGCGATAAATCTCCGTGACACCCGCAATATCGGCTGCAACCAGCAAATAGGGATTAATCCCTCCCTTTTGGGGCGGGGTGACCATCACAATGCGCGGCACACCGGCTACTTTGGCCGGGATAGCGCACATCAGCACGGAAGACGGGTAAACGGCTTTCCCTCCGGGCACATATACTCCGACGGCATCGACTGGTCCGACAACCTGCCCCAGCGTGGCATCTCCATCCTGATACATCCACGTTTTTGTCCGCTGCCGCTCATGAAACAACGTCACGCGCTGAGCGGCCAGCCTCAGCGCATCGCCCTCGTCTTTCCTGATCTGGAAGTAGGCATTTTTGATCTCCTCCGAAGTGATACGCAATGCTTCGGCCTTCAGTGTCACGTTATCGAATTGCGCGGTATAGCGAAGAACGGCTTTGTCGCCGCCCCGCTCGACGGCTTGCAAGATTGTGCGTACGGTTTTTTCAACGGCCGCACCGGTCGCTCGCCCTCGAAGCGCAGCTTTTTTCAAGGACGGGAGAAAGCTGCGGTCAGCCTGTGTGACAATCTTCATGAGCGAACCATCTTTTTCTTGCGCGCGCCTACAGCCGACGGTCGACCATTGCTGGGTAGCACACGCTGGTTTTGCACCGCCGCTCGGAGCTTACGAATCAACTCCATCAGTGGTTCTTGCTTGAGTCGAAGACTAGCCCGATTGACTATGAAACGAGCCGTCGATTGGGCAATGACTTCAAGCTCGACAAGGTCATGCGCTTTGAGAGTGCTGCCGGTTTCGACCAAATCGACGATCCGATCCGCCAATCCCACTACCGGAGCTAACTCAATAGAACCGTATAGCTTGATGATCTCGACCGGAATGCCGCGTGTATTGAAATAGCGCTCACTGATGCGAGGATATTTCGTCGCGATGCGAATCTTGGACGACAACCGATCATTGTGGTCCTCTCCCCGGAGCGAAGCGAGGGAGATTCTACACGCTCCGAAGCCTAAATCCAATGGTTCATATACGTCACTCTCTTGCTCCATTAAGACGTCCTTCCCCACGATGCCGGCATCCGCCCCTCCATACTCGACATAAGTCGGCACATCGCTGGAACGAACGATGAGAAAGGTCATGTCATTCTCGGGACTGACAAATATCAGTCGGCGACTATCCACGGACAATCCGGCAATCTTATAGCCGGCTCGTCGGAAGACATCTAGTGCGGACTCTATAAGTTTTCCTTTTGACAGGGCGATCGTCAGCATGGACTGTCCTTAATGCGTAATCGTCGTAGCCCGTCGGCGCCGAATGTCGGCTCCTAAAGCTTGTAATTTTTCTTCGATCCGCTCATATCCTCGATCAAGATGATAGACGCGTTGAACCTGAGTCATTCCTTCTGCAGCCAAACCCGCGACAATCAGACCGGCACTGGCACGAAGGTCGGATGCCATGACCGGGGCGCCGGTGAGTTTCGTGCATCCGGTCACCACCAATCGATTACTTTCCACACGGATATCGGCTCCCATTCGTCGTAATTCTTCTACATGCATAAACCGACTCTCGAACACAGTTTCGGTTATGACACTCGTGCCTTCGGCCAGGCTCACCAACGCAACCATCTGCGCTTGCATGTCGGTGGGAAACCCTGGGAACGGCAAGGTTCTGAGGTCGGTTCCTTTCAGCTTGTCCGGCATGGTCAGACGTACCGTGTCTTTTTCCTCCCGCACATCGGCCCCCGCTTCACGCAACTTCATCAGGACGGCTTCAAGGTGGCTTGGACGACAGTGTGTCGCAGTCACATCCCCACGAGTGATGGCCCCTGCGGCCAAATACGTACCGGCCTCAATGCGATCTGGGATTACTTCGTGCTCTCCACCATGCAATTCGCGCACGCCCTCTATCGTAATCACGTCGGTTCCCGCCCCATCAACCCGAGCGCCACGCTTGACGAGGAAATCGGCCAGATCTACGATTTCAGGCTCCTTGGCCGCATTTTCCAGCATGGTCACTCCTTCAGCAAGTGACGCCGCCATCATAAGGTTTTCGGTACCGGTCACCGTCGGTGTATCACAGTAAATACGCGCACCATTCAATCGTTTCGCCTTGGCCGTGATATAGCCGTGCTCTATAGAGATATCAGCTCCTAATTTTGACAATCCCGCTAAGTGAAGGTTCACCGGTCTGGAGCCGATCGCACAGCCCCCGGGGAGAGAGACTTTAGCCTCTCCCCAACGGGCAACCAACGGGCCAAGGACCAAAACCGACGCTCGCATAGTCTTGACGAGATCGTAAGGAGCCTCCGTTGATGCAATTGCATCGGCCTGAATAACCGCTCGGTTACCCTCATGGGACACTTTCGCCCCAAGAATCCCTAGGAGCTTACCCATCGTGAGGACATCAACGACTCTAGGAACATTCGTGATGATACATTCCCCGCCACTCAGAATAGTCGAGGCCAAGATCGGAAGAGCGGAATTTTTCGCGCCGCTGATGCGAACTTCCCCGGTCAGTCTATTGCCGCCGCTGATGAGAATTTCGTCCATGCCGTGGTCCTAGCCTGCTTGCCGCACGATCATCACCCGTTCGATGCCGGCCTCATCTTTGACGGTTTGAAGCCCTGTGTAGCCTCCGATGTGTTCCGCCGCCTGTCGCACACCTGAAGCTTGATCCTGACCAAGTTCCATGACGAGCAATCCACCGGGCAGAAGGAATTGCCGTGCATCGTGGAGCAATCGTTCATGGAACTCTGTTCCGCTCTGCCCGGCCACCAACGCCAGCCGCGGTTCAAAATCCCGAACCTCCGGCTGCAAACCGTTCCAGCTCCCTTCAGCGATGTACGGAGGGTTCGACACAATCGCATCCACAGCTCCGACCAATTTACATTCGAGCAAGGGAGATAAAAGATCTCCCTCCTTCCAAGTAATCTTGTCGCTCACTCCATGCCGCTTTGCGTTCTCTTTTGCGACGGTCAATGCATTCCCAGAACAGTCCAAGGCAAAAATCCGCATGCCGCTCAGGATGGTCGCCAATGTGATTGCCACACAACCGGAACCTGTTCCCACATCGACCAGCACGGCCCCTTCCGAAAATCCGCCCTCTCTGAGAACCTCTTGAACAAGAAGTTCGGTCTCAGGCCGAGGAATCAACACCGCCGAATTCACATGAAAGTCGAGGCCGCAAAATTCCTGGGTTTCCAAGATATATTGCAGCGGTTCATGCGCCATTCGCCTCGATATGACCGATTCGGCACGGGCGAGTCCTTCGCCTGACACCACTTGGTCCTTCCGACTAGCCAGCTCGTGATGTTTCATTCCCAATGCGTAGGCCAACAACCAGAGCGTTTCCTGAGACACATTTGTCGATCCAGATGTATCCAAAGCGCGTTGGGCCCACGTGATCAGCATGCCAATCGTCTTGGGACCTGCAGTAATAGGGACGTGCATCGTTACACTTTGGCGGTTTCGGCCTGCTGCTGTTGTGCCTTCAACGCTTGAACGATCTCGTCAAGATCGCCTTCCATCACCAATTCCAGCTTGTGAAGCGTCATGCCGACCCGGTGATCCGTGACTCGATTCTGTGGGAAATTGTAGGTTCGAATTTTCTCGCTTCGTTCTCCGGTCCCCACCTGAGACTTTCTGCTCTGCGCAACCGCCGCTTCTTGCTTTTCCCGTTCAGCCTCGACAATTCGGGCACGCAAAGTCCGCATGGCTTTGGTCCGATTTTTCAGCTGAGACCGCTCATCCTGGCATGTCACGACCACACCGGTCGGCAGATGCGTAATACGAACGGCCGAATAGGTGGTATTCACACTCTGACCGCCGGCTCCAGACGAGCAAAACGTGTCGATCCGTAAATCCTTCTGATCAATCTGCACATCCACTTCGTCGACTTCCGGCATGACCGCCACCGTCACGGTGGACGTGTGAATGCGACCGCTCGCTTCAGTAACCGGGACCCGCTGTACGCGATGAACGCCGGCTTCGTACTTGAAAAGACTGTAGGCTCCCTTGCCTTCAATTAATGCGACAATGTTCTTATAGCCTCCAATGCCGGTTTCCGACGCTTCGACCGTATCGACCTTGAATCCTTTCTGTTCTGCATACTTGACGTACAGGCGAAATAGTTCTCCGGCAAACAAGCCGGCCTCGTCTCCACCGGTCCCAGCTCGAATCTCCAGCACCAGACTCTTCTCGTCCCTGGGGTCCCTGGGAATCAAAAATTCCCTGACTTGCTCCTCAATTTCCGTCTGCTGTCGCTCCAGTTCGACTTTTTCCTCCTCCGCGAGCTTGTGCAACTCACTGCCGGCCGCCGGGTCGGCGAGAATTCCCATCGCATCGTCCAGCTGCTTCGAGTATTCATGGTAGGCTCCAAAGAGCTTGGCTGCTGGTTCCAGGTCGGTCCGCTCCTTACTCAATTTGTGTAACAACGTTGGTTGGGTCGCAACAGACGGATCCATGAGCTGATCGGTCAACTCCTGAAACCGTGATGCGAGGCTCTCCCATTTCTTGAGCAAGACCGCTTCCATCGCTTTGTCCTTTGACCTTCGCAGCCACACCGCTATGACACAAAAAAAGACCCTGCTTCGTGTGCGAAGCAGGGTCTTTTTTCTACTCAGGGGGTGCGCTACTTACCCTTCTTCGCGTACTTCTTTTTGAACCGCTCAACGCGTCCTTCAGTATCGACGATCTTTTGCGTGCCGGTGAAGAACGGATGGCAATTGGAACAGATATCGACGCTGATATCGCCGATGGTGGTGCGTGTCTTAAACGAATTTCCACAGGCGCAGTGAATCGTCGCCTCACGATAGACCGGATGGATACCCTTCTGCATGACCTACGACTCCTTACCCATGAATTGCAAACTCGATTGGTCCCTTTCCAAGGGCCAACATTTTATCTGAAGGAAGACCAAGAAACAAGCACACACATTATCGATTCATCGATTGCAAGAACTCCTGATTGTTTTTGGTTCCCCCGATCTTATCCATGAGAAATTCCATGGCTTCCATCGTCCCCAAGGGGCTGAGCACTTTCCGGAGAATCCACATCTTGTTAAGGCGATCCTTATCCACCAACAGTTCTTCCTTTCTCGTCCCGGACTGACTGATGTCGATCGCCGGAAACAGGCGTTTATCAGCCAAACGGCGATCCAAATGAACTTCCATGTTACCGGTCCCTTTGAACTCTTCAAAGATGACATCGTCCATGCGACTGCCGGTATCTACGAGCGCCGTCGCCATAATGGTGAGGCTCCCGCCGTTCTCGATATTGCGAGCAGCTCCAAAGAAGCGTTTCGGCCGCTGTAGCGCATTGGAATCCAGGCCACCCGAGAGCACCTTGCCGCTGGGCGGCGCAATGGTGTTATAGGCTCGTGCGAGGCGGGTGATACTGTCCAACAGGATGACGACGTCTTTCTTGTGTTCGACAAGCCGCTTCGCTTTCTCCAGCACCATTTCCGCCACTTGAGCATGTCGCTGTGCCGGTTCATCAAACGTGGAACTAATAACCTCCGCCTTTACCTGTCTCTGCCAGTCAGTGACTTCTTCCGGTCGTTCGTCAATCAACAGAACGATGAGTGTGACTTCTTTATGATTCTTGAGAATGGCCCGGGCGATCGCTTGGAGAAGCATCGTCTTACCCGTGCGAGGAGCCGCGACGATCAATCCCCGCTGACCTTTACCAATTGGGGTAGTCAAATCCATAACCCTCGTACAGTACTCTTCTCGGTCGAATTCCAATTGGATCCGTTCTTCGGGATAGAGGGGAGTCAGGTTATCGAAGAGAATCTTGTCTCGAGCGACCTCCGGATCCTCGTAGTTGACCTTCTCGACTTTCAGAAGAGCGAAATACCGTTCGCTCTCTTTCGGGGGACGGATCTGCCCCGATACGATATCGCCCGTACGAAGATTGAACCGACGAATCTGCGAGGGTGAAATGTAAATGTCGTCGGGGCCCGGTAGGTAATTGGAATCCGGCGCCCGCAAGAAGCCGAATCCGTCTGGAAGGGTTTCCAGAACACCTTCTCCAAAGACCACGCCGTTTTTTTCGGTCTGGGCCTGGAGGATCGCAAAAATCAACTCCTGCTTCCTCAAATTGGCAGCCCCTTCGATTTTCAGCTCCCGAGCTACATCGTTGAGATCTGCAATCGACTTCTGTTTCAATTCTGCAAGATGCATCACTTCCCCCCTCGCTACTGACATACGACTCCTCTCGAGCCTTGGGTTTGTTCCAGAATACACTCGAACTGATTGGTCATGCGAAACGTGCTTTTACCTTGGCGATGACTTTTGGTCTGTTGGGTTGGAATAGCTTGTGGAAGTTCGTTGTCTGCTTCTTCAAATATGTAGGGAAATACGTCGTCTCGAATTCTCCGAGGTCTACAGCCCAAGCAAAATCTTTGGTCGGCCCACTTAAGTCACTTCACTTTCACTGCTGCTAGATTTGATTCGGGACAGGTTCCGGAATTGAATTCTTTGATGGAGAGAATCAGCCCAACCTTAGATGATGAACTGATGATACCCAGGCACCGACCGGTTGTCAACTAGCATTATAGAATAATTTATTCTTCTCACGGGTTGTTCCCAGAATTTAAAGTGTGTTACACAGATAGCAATTAACTAACAGTCGAATATACGACGAATACGATATGGCACGTGACGAAAACGAAACCAGCCCGGGACGCGTGTTTTCACTCCTTGAAGCGAATCAGCTCATCCCTCAACTCTATTTGCATCTGTCAACCGTCCGCGAAGGTAAAACCGTCCTTATGCGAACCCGCGAGGAGGTGAGCAAAGCATCGGCCAATGCCTGTTACGGGGGCGGGACGCCAGCGGGCGTATCCTATGTAAAAAGTCTCCAGGACATCAGTGCCAACCTGCATGCCATCCATGAGTTGGGAGTCGTTGTGAAAGACGTCGATCTTGGGCTATGCGACTTCCCACACATCCGCGATGGTCGAGTCGTCTACTTGTGCTGGAAACTTGGCGAGGAAGAAATTCGATGGTGGCACGAAGTCACGTCCGGATACAATGATCGTTGTCCCATCGAAGAAGATCACGCCTAGCATCCTCTCAACAGATATTAAATTAGAAAACAGCACCGGACGTCATGAAGTTCGCCATCATAGGCTACGACGGCCCGCAAGGGCAGGCCAAACGGGCAATCCATCGGGCTGCCCACTTAGCGAACCTCGAACCGCTTGATAGGCAGGGACGAGTCGTTCTCGCAGGCCCTCTTACGGATAAAGCTGGAAGCCTACTGGTACTAGAGTTTGAGACACGAGAGGAGGCTGAAGAGTTCATCCGCCATGATCCCTATACGGTTTACGGCGTCTTTGAACGAGTTGAAATTCATCCATTTCTGCAGGTTCTTCCCAAATCGCCCTCGTAAGCTCCATCACTCACTCCTGAGGTTGTGCTCCCTTTTGGGTTAAAAACATTTGTCCAATGCTAAACCGAGCGGTATAGTTTTCTTATGGATTTTCGACATGTACTACGGATTGTTTTCGTCGTCGCCTCTCTCTTCATCACGTATCAGCCGGCAAATGCTTCAGAAACCACGGTAGTGACCGAGGGACATTATGTGATGGGAGATAGCGACACTCTGACAATAGCTGAAGAACGAGTCCTCCGGCTTGCTCAACGCAGAGCGGTTGAAGAGGCCGGTGTGTATATCGAGTCCGCATTTCAAGACATCGAGAAAGCCTCCTCTGGCACGAGCTTCCAGTCCAGTTCATTGGCGATTCGTACTATTGCTGCCTCGATAACAAAAACCGAAATCCTGGAATCACGACGTTCATTCAAAGATGATCGGCCTAGTTTCTATATCCGCATCCGCGCGGTCGTCAATCTCGATAGTCTTCAAGCTGCGGTTCGGCGGTGGCAATCCGAGGAGCGATTTGCGGAACATTTCCGTCGGCTTCAGAGCGAGAATGCGGAACTCAAGGCGCAACTCCGCGAACTCAAGACCGCTCCTACTGTTGTGCGAACTCTCACCATTGAGCCGCTCGACCATACAAAAGATCGCGAGCGGGTTCGCATATTGGTCGAGAAAGCGATCCTTTCTCACCACCTTCCCCGGAAACTCGATTTAATCTCACAGGCAGCTGCTTTGGACCCTCAGTCTGTGGAACCTTTGATCGTACGTGGGCAAACTTATTTACGGCTGGTATCCGCTGCCTATTCCAACAAGTCAAGACCAAATGAATATTCCGAATATATCGACAACGCCAGAATGGATTTCGATCGGGCCATTCTACTTGATCCAAAGAACACATGGGCTTTCCTTGGAAGCGGAGACGTCAACACATGGTTGCATCGGCCCGTTGAGGCAGCTCACGCATTTGAACGAGTACTTGAATTGGATCCTTTTTTTGATTTAGCACGCTATCGCCTCATCAATTTATATACCGCCGAGGCTCGCAAATTGATTTCCTTAAAGCAGTGGTCATCCGCCCTGACAGTCTTGCAAAAGTGCTTGCCTCCGGCAACCCCTGACAGTTGGATTCTCTACCAAAAAGAAGCCTATTTGCTTAGGAGCAACATCTACAAGAAGTTGGGCCGGCCTACCCAAGCGATCGACGACCTTAGTGCGATCCTACGAGCTGATCCAACTGATAGGAAAACCCTGCTCGCGAGAGCCGCGCTTTACCAGAAAGAGCTGCACGGGCGTGCCGCAAAAGATGACCTTGAACGTGCGTGTATGCTCGGGGCCACGGCTGCCTGCGAACAACTTCCGTAGCGATACTTCTCACCACGCTTCCTGTTGACGGCCACCGACTTCCTCGCGCATCATGCCACACATCACCCGCTGTCTCTATGTCATAACCCCACACAGTCATTTGACAATACAAAAGATCGACACCTATAATGCGGAGGCCTCTAGTCAGACTTTTTGACCAGCTTCTCCAGCTCCTACAGTTAGGCATGGGGGCAAAGGGCCTAAACTCTCTACTAAATAGTGGCCCGAAAGTTCCGTGAGATGGGCCTTCTGTGATCTTGAACAAGAGTGGAGAAACAGCTTAGAGTGTCAACAGAGAATCAAATACGTGGAAAACCATCATTTTTTTCGTCAACTAAAATTTCCCCCGGAGAATAGGTTGTGATGAGTGACTATCGTGTACTTCCAGGCCCAGAACATTTTCTTCCCCCGGCTGCCGCAAGCATGGGAATTCGATTGCCGAATCCAGGAGAAGCTCACATCAACGGCGTGATCGTCTCGGAGGAAGCCGCCTATGAAGAAGCTGCTCGTCAATTCTTAATGGCCAAAGTCCCGACAATTTTCCCGGGACCTCTCGTGCTGTGGGCATGGAATGAGAAAGCAGCAAAAAAAGCCACGGCTATTCGGCATCTTTTTAATACGCTCGTCGAATGCGTTCAGCCCGGTCAAAAACCGATGCTGATCCCCATGCCTGACTATCGTCCCAAGTATCCAAAAATTAACCCCGAAGTCGAGATCAACCCGAATCATCCCAATTTGACCATTTGGCATAATAAGATTGACTGCTGCGTATTTATCGGCGTGCATTGTCATCAGGCCAATCTGTCGCTGAAGATTATTCGTGGAGGAACATCCTGCTACACTATAGCTATGTGTGCGCAGGCCGGTCATGAAGATGCCATGCTCTCGTTTCGTGACGCATCTGTTGATAAAATCATGAGATTGGCGGATACCATAAAGCGATTGAAAGGAACCGTCCAACCACGGCTAGCATCAGCCAATAATGGGGTTTCGAATTAACCGTTTGAAATCCGCGAGTGTGAAAGGAGGCTGGGTCCATGGCAGAGATAAAATCAGTTATTGGGACACAAAATAAAAAAGGTCAGACCTATACAGATACCTGGAAAATGATGAATGAGGCTCCGCGTACGCCTTCATTCTTCACGGGAAGCGAAGTCATCAAGGAAGCTCTCCGTCGGGCAAGTTGCGATGTCATGATCGCATATCCGATCACGCCGCAGAGTGAAGCCGCCGCATTGATCGGCGAATTATTTGCTGAAGGCTATATCGGAGACTATTTCCGCGGTGAGAGTGAATTCGCCGTCATGTCGCAATGCGCAGGTTCTGCATTTGGCGGAGCTCGTGTGTTCACGACAACAGCAGGACCGGGCACGATGCGGGCCATGGAAAACTTCCCGATGTGGGCCGGCGCCAGACTGCCGATTCAGATGATTGTCACCTGTCGGGGCATCAACTCACCGCTCTCGATTCAGCCAGATACACTCGAAATCGCCTATTTGTTGAATACCGGCATGCTGGTGTGGCATGCAGAGACTGCTCAAGACTTCTTCGATTGGATTCTGAAGGGTTACATGGTCTCTGAAGAACCGGATGTGCACCTCCCGCTCGCACTGTGCTGCGATGGATTCTTTGTCACTCACACGAAAGACGTGGTGAATCTGACGCCTGCAGATATGTGCCTGCCACCCTACGACCCCTATCGATCTCCCGTGCCTTGTATGGATATGGAATGTCCGCCTGTTCGGATGATGCGCGATCCATTTGTCATGAAGAGTAACTATATCAGCTACGCGACCCACGCCAGCTGGCAGCAAGAGATTTGGGCTGCTGTCGAACGCTCGCGAAAACATTCGATCCATTGGCTGAATGGCCTGATCGACACGGAAAATACGGACGCAGACATCGTGATCGTAGCTTCAGGTACTGCCGTTTCTCAGGGGCGAGAAGCGATCCGGCTACTGGAGGATGAGGGCGTGCGTTGCGGGCTCGTGAAGGTGAAGACGCTTCGCCCCTGGCCGGAAGAAGAGATTCGTGAGGCGACGAAGAACGCGAAGCACATTTTTGTGCCGGAATTCAACGTCACCGGGTGGCTGGCCAAAGAAATCCGGGCCACCGTCCCAAATCACCAACGCGTCCATGCTGGTCCCCATGTTTGTGGAGGCATGACGATGCCACCGGAAATCATCGTATCCGAGATCAAGACGGCCCTTGGGATGAAGACCTTCTCCCTGGCTGGCCGTGGAAGCTGAGTTGTGTTGTATTGACCTGTTTGCCCTAGCTGAACGCTACTGAGGAGGCCATATATGAGCAAGGAACGTATTCAAATATCCGAAGCCCTGTACGATATCATGCCATCGGACTATCAGGATCTCGTGAAAAGTGCGACATATGGCAAGGAAGATCGGGGATGGAAAGACATTGGGACATCAAAGGAACTGATTGAGCAGCACTCACTCTGCGCTGGCTGCCCCGAGTCGATGGCTTTCCGCTATATATTGGCTTCTCTTCCCAATCCCGAAGATACGGTCATGGTCGGTTCGACCGGCTGTACCAGTCTGGTGTTTCCAATGGTCGCTGTCCATAACATTCACTCGTTGTTTGGAAACCAAAACGCAATTGCCTCGGGTCTTAAGCGTGCCCTCACCGTCAGATTCCCCGATCGTGTAAAGGACGTCGTCGTCCTCGCCGGTGACGGTGCAACTGTCGATATCGGTCTGGACATGACACTCCAGGCCTGGTTCCGGCAAGAAAAATTCACGACCATTTGTTTCGACAATGAGCTCTACGCCAATACCGGCGGTCAGGAGAGCGGACTCATGCAGAAAGGCTTTGTCGCAAAGATGGCTCCGGTCGGCAAACTGTTCGATAAGGTTCGGCTGCCCGAGATCGCTCGCGAATCCGGCTGCCATTACGTTGTGAACTGCACCGTCAGCAAACCATCGCTGGTCGAAAAAGTTATCCGCAATGCGGTGCATATCGCTCGTGAAATCGGCCCGACCTACCTCCAACTCTACACTCCTTGTATTCTCGAAATCGGCAAGAACAGCATGGAAGGCTTGCAAGAAATGCGTGACTCTGAAAAGCCGACCGAGCGATTTGCGTACAAGGAATACGTCAGCGAACCGGCGAAGCAACTGTTGGTCGAATTGGCCGCCAAGGACAAAGAACGGAAGGCAGCCGCTAAGCAGTTGGCCGCGCAGGCACAAGCCAATTAGACCGGGAGACCATCCATGATCAAGAAACGACTGAATATCCGAATGTCAGGGTTAGGTGGACAGGGTGCCGTCACCGCCGCTCACGTCATGGCCATGGCCGCTAATCGGGATGGAAAGTTCTCCATCTCAAACCCATTTTTTGGTGCAGAAAAACGCATGGCCCCGGCAGAGAGCTATTGCCGCATCGGCATCGAGCGGATCTATGATCGCGGCGAACTCGTGTTTCCAGATGTGATTGAAGTATTCCATCCCCAGGTCATCACAATGGGGAAAAGTTATACAATGCCGTTCTACTCCGGAATTAAAGAAGGCGGCGTCGTTATTATCAATTCCGGTCAACCTCTGTTGTCGGAAGAAGACATAGAGCGCCTCAAGGATCTGCACGTGGCCACCTTTTATATCGCCGGGACCGAGCTGGCGATCGAGACAGCGGGTACGGAATTATCAACCAATATGACCATGATCGGGTCAGTCGCCGGTATTACTAAGTGTGTGTCGATGGAAGCGTTGGACGGCGCATTGCAAGAACGCTTCGGAAAGAAATTCGTCGCGTCGGGTGGTACCGCTTCTCTCGATGAAGCGATCAAGAAGAAGTTCGCCAAGAAAGAAATGCTCCTGGCAAAAAACCTGGCAACGGTAAAACGGGCCTACGAAATCGCCGCAGAATGGGCGGAAAAGAACAAGATCGAACTGCGTGTCGGCAATCCGGCCGTCGCAGCCTAAGAGAAGGAATGACGTTGCATGTATAACGTTGCACAAGTCATCGATGAAAAGTGCACCGCCAAGAAGGGCTGTCGGTTGTGCATCATGTATTGCCCGGAGGCCAATTGTCTGGACTTAAACACGACTAAAATGGTGGCCGAGGTTATTATCGACCGTTGCAAAGGGTGCGAACTCTGTGTGGTCGTCTGCAACGCCGCCAAGCACGAAGCAATCGTGATGCAAGCTGTCACCGCCACAGGCCAATTGATGTCGAAAAAGGGAGAATCTGCGGCTTTGGGCCAAGCCTACCAAGGCTAACCGAGAGAGGCGCGAGTTGAAAACCCCATAGCCTCACCGCTATGGGGTTTTTTATTGGGCCTCGGTGAGGCACACATGAAGAACGAAGACAACGTCATCGAGGAGCTGCTCCGAGAAATCTCTGGTTTGATCGGCGAATATCCTAAGGCTATCGAGCGACGGGCGGCAGCCATCCAAGCTACGGGTAAAGATCCTGAGCTTGTCGAAAAGCTCGTCAAAGCAGCGGATACCATGCGCGACAGCGGCAATCTTTACCTCACTTGGGCGAGACATTATGCCGCACTGGCAGAAGGCAACACCGACGCCTCGTCCGACGAAGACGAAACAGAAGATTTCGACGTCTAAAAAATCTCCCTATTCCTCGAAGGGTTTTGCTAGAATATCCCTTCTCTTACTAAAGTCTTTGTTCCCCGGTAGCTCAGTTGGTAGAGCAGCCGGCTGTTAACCGGCTGGTCGCAGGTTCGAGTCCTGCCCGGGGAGCCAATCTTGCCACAACACAACAAACTATCCCAATAGCTTCGAATTAGTTAGACCTCACTCTTGTCATAGGCATTTGACCGAAGCCATTTTAGTATCACATACGGTCTCTTACGGTAGAAGCCAAAACTAATGCTTGCCCCAGTTATCCACCACCCCACTAATTAGCCACACTCTCTGACTATTCTGACTATTAGCTTGGCGTCCCTACAAATCCGATTCCGCCTACAACGATCAATCGGAGAAAGAATGGTGCTACATGAGCAGGTTGTGTCGTACCCGTAGTCGCTATTCTCTTAAGGTCGTGATGCTTGTTTTCGTGTTTTTGCTGATTCACCCCGCCCAGGCTGAGTGGCATATAGCAGAACAGGCTGGGTCCCCATTTTCAGGATCCTTTGACCACTTAGGTGGAACGTCGGGAAGCATTGAAGGCCTGAGGTTCCCGCAACACTCGGCCTTCAGGGATCGCCCCTGTATGGAGGCAAGATCGCATGCCGGTATTGACCTCGCCGATATTCCAACGTGGTTACCGTGGCCTTTCCACCGGGCGAAAGTGAATAGCTGCCACAGTGGGTGTATCCTGAAGCCTCTTTCTAGGCTGTAGCCGACATCAGTCGGTTGGCTATTGTATGTGTCCTTACTCCACTCTTCAGAACGATCTCGCACACATGGTCCAGTCGCTCGATGTGTTCATACGCCGCCCAGGGATCCATGGCGACTGCACAGACTCCATGATTCGCCTGCCCCACGATGTCGAAATCGAGGTTGCCGTCTTTTCGAAGACCCAAGCACTCCGCCGTTGCATCGGCCAACTCACGAGACAACGCCGGCAAGGGAGGGACGGTGCGTCCGACCCGCGTATAGCGCGAGATTTCAGGAAACTCAGCGCTGATAGCCTGCAAGTCGATTCCCGCATAGACTGCCGCCACAACATGCGTCGCATGGACATGCACCACGGTTCGTGTTCTCGGGGAATCGCGCTGCAAATTCCAGTGCATCCAGAGTTCACCGGATGGCTTCTGTTGCTCGTTAACCATCGGCATCAGCAGCCCGCTCGCTTGATCGATGACGATCTCCAGTCGGACTACATGCTCCGGATGAACGATGGTCTTGCGCCAACCGGACGGAGTGAGGTAGAGATATTTTCCATCCCGTTTTCTCATGCTGATATTGCCGTCTCTTGTCGTAATCCATCCCCTCTCATAACAACGCCTCATGACATCTCCGATAGCTGTCAGCATGATTCCTCCATAAAATGATGGTACAGTCTCGCTTTTGATGTCTTTCTTGTGAAGCTTTCGTCTTCACCCGAAGACCTGGGGAAGTTTCATCAAGTTATGCGTACAGCGTATCATATTCAGTATGGTGACCGATCCAGCAATGGTTGATATCGCCTCATCCTTTCAGCCACCGCTCCCACTTAGAAACGCTCATCTCATGACTCTCGTACCGCGTTACGTGCCTAGAAACACGTCCTTGGCGGGATTACCCCAGGAGTCGCGGTTCTTTGCCGTTGAGCCCCATGCACAGCTTCAGGGATTCTGTCATTGGCAAGACGATCGCAAGGCCTCTCCCACAGCGCTACTGGTCCACGGTCTTGAAGGTTGCAGTGAATCGCGATACATGCGCGGCATTGCCGCGAAGGCCTATCGCGCAGGCTTCAACGTCATTCGCATGAATCAGCGTACATGCGGCGGAACCGAACATCTCTCTCCGACCCTTTATAACAGCGGTTTGAGCGGAGACTACCGCGCGATTCTCAAGGAACTCGCCCATCGAGACAGACTCGACCATATATGGTTGGTTGGGTATTCCATGGGAGGAAATCTCATCTTGAAAGCGGGCGGCGAACTTGGCCGGACCGAACCCGCGCTCGCGGGAATCGCGGCAGTATGCCCGAACATCAATCCGGCCATTTGTGCTCGTGCATTGGAAGAGCCTCGCAATTTCATCTACCATCGCCACTTTCTGACGCGATTGAAAGCGAGGTTGCGGAGAAAGGCGGCCCTGTTGCCTGGGAAATGGGATCTTTCCCGACTCGACCGGGTCACCACGATCAGCGAATTTGATGATCGCTACACCGCACATGACGGAGGCTATCGAGACGGTGCCGATTACTACGACCGGGCTGGCGCACGCCACGTGCTCGATGCCGTCGCGGTTCCTACACTCATCATTACGGCACAAGACGACCCGTTTATTCCCTACTCGATGTTTACCATACCGGCGATCCAGCGGCACCCTCAGATTCGCATGGTCGCGCCGCGCTTTGGCGGCCATTGCGGGTTTTTCAACCGGGGACGGAATGGAGAAGACCCGTACTGGGCGGAGAACCGAATCGTAGACTTTTTGCTGGGACGACTATGACGGACGGTTCATCGAGCTTGCCTCCAGCATGAAAATTGAACAACTAGACAATCACACTGTCGAGGTGTGTCCGCACATCTTCCAGATATGTTTTAAACGGGTCCGGCATAGGAAACGGGGCATGACCGCGCACTTGGAAGATCGACCAATTGATGACATAGGGAGGGAACAAGCCATCAGGCGTTGGAGACGGATCCGCCACTGATGCGTGCCGCTCATGCAAGAGATGTCTGACCAATTCACTGCGGCCGTACGCACGCGTGTTTTTCGGCGCCGTTTCCATCGCGAGGTGAATGAGGAAGTCTGTCGTCACACGAGGGACACGCCCCTCTTCCAATAATCCGTAATACAGTCCCTTCGAGGGATTCAGATTGTGATATTCCAAATCCAAACTTTTCAGCATGGGATCAGTCCAGTCGGCATGCTCCGCTTCTCGAAAGCATTCCAGCAGCCACAACTTGGACGCCCAGTCAACACGCCCAACAAGCTTTTGATAATCGCCGCGTAAATCATGCAGCACCGACGCCCATTGGGTAAGGACCCAATCGGTTTCTTCATCCTGTCCCTTGCAATGCTGAACGGCACAGTCAAGAAACCGTTCTTGAATATCCACAGCCGACATCGTCTTGTGAGACTGCAACTGGATCAGCCAGCGCCGTTCTTGATCCTGGGAAATCTCTTGGAGCGCTTCCACCGGTTCGTCGATTTCCAAATCCTGAGGCGCATGTCCTTCCTCAATGAGTTGCAGCACCAGCCCCGTCGTGCCGAGCTTCAATGCCGTCGCATATTCGGTCATGTTGGAATCGCCCAGCAACAGATGAATCCTTCGGTATTGATTGGGATCGGCCAACGGCTCATCCCTCGTGTTTACGATCGCCCGATTGTGCTGCACCCATTCGAAAAAATCGTTCACGATATAGTCGGCACGTTGGGAGATTTGAAAGGGCGGCTCCGATACATGATGGGCACCGAGAGCGGAACGCGGAATGAGTAACCGATCCGTCTGAATCCATGCATCCTGTAGGGCGGCGGAACCGACACGCCCCGAGCCGGTAAAAATCTGCCTGGTCACAAGAAAAGTCACGAGCGGAGCCAGCCCGCGCCTCGAAAAAGGAAACCGCCGAGAGACCAGATAGTTCTCATGCGAGCCGAAGGTCGCATCGGTTTCATGATCGATGTTGTTCTTGATCAAGGACACCTGTTCTGAAAAACCGAGTTCCTCGAGGGTTTGCTGCAGCAACAGGTCTCCGGCACGGTCCGACGCCACCACATCCGTGAGCGAATGGCATTCCGGCGAGGCATATTCTAAATGCCCCATATCAAGGTAGATACGCCCCGCATTGGTGAGGAATCCCCCATTGCCGGGAGGCTCATCATGCCCGCGATGGTGCAGATCCAGCACACCTCGCCGCTGGACCTGGAAGAGATGGTCACGGATCTTATGGGCAAACCATGTCGGAGAATGGTTCGGCCGGTCCTCGTGGATCAAGAGTCCGTATTCAGTCTCCAAACCAAAGATACGATTCAACATGAGATTACGCGAGTGATGGGCTCAGATCCGTCGGAAGCATCGTTCGCAACTCATCGGCCTTCAGCGCTCGATATTTGGAGGGGCCTTGCACGTGACGATCAAGCAAAGCGCATTCGATTGTCTTTTCGGCAATGCACCGACGCAGATGCGTATAGAGGGCCTCCGCATCAATCACCTGCTGATCAGGGACGGTCCTTGCTTCGTCATGGCCTTGGCCATCCTCCAGTGCTGATCGTTGCGCTCGATCACCGACCGCCCACGAACGAACCGCCACATCCACAGCGTCCTTCAGGGACACAATGGACTGTTGTCGGAGATACCCCATCATTTTTTCCTCGACCGCCGAGGTAGCGGCAAGCACCGCATACCGACTCTTTTCCTCGAATGTCCCATCATAGTTGATCGTCAAGAAACCGTCTTTCCCGGATTTCTTGCCCAACTCTGCCAGCAAAATTTTCACGATGAAGGGAGCTTTGAATACCTCTTCGAACGCTTGTTTGATGGCGGGTGTGATGCCGTACTTCACCAGACGGCTCCCCGTCACATCTGATACGGAGCGATTAAATCCTTCGACGTGCGCCATTTCCAGCAAATTGAAGCGTAGCTTCTCGAGGTCAGCCGGATGTCCCATGCCTCCCAGGGCTAAACGATCATAAATCTCATATAGTTTGGGGGTGCCTTTGCTCATGGTCATGAGCAGAATGCCGCGCTCATACGCGACCCCGACGACAGGGGTCCCCTCTTTCAGTTGATCGTCGAGATATTGCCGGCGATTTCCGACTGCTTCCACCCACCGATACGGCTCTTCATACATAGCTAACGACCTTACGTGCTTCTGGAAACTCTTGATTCAAATAATGAACGAAGCTGAAGATCAGGCATCATCCTGACACCGCTGCCCGTGATGAACTTAATGATCGGATAGAGACCGGCCTCGCGGTTGACTCCTCCGGTCGCGCTGTCGAATTCTGCGGCACTCGTCAACAGACGCAATGCTTGAACGGTTGCTTGCTCTTCGGGCATCGCGTTCAGCGGCTGTTCACCCCATGTATTCAAGTAATGAAGAATTCCACGAATAGTCGATGAACCGGACCCGGATACCGCATATTCCACTCCTTCGAACTCAGCGCCGAGAATATCGTAAAAGTAGATTTTTGCCGCTTCTTGCCCGGCATCGTAACCGGCAAAGATCGGGGCAACGGCTCCAGTCCCCGCTAAAGCGGCCGCGACATTCTCCTTCAGCAATTTGGACAGAGCGCGGAGTTTTCCCTCAAAACTGAGTTCCTGGAGTTGTGTCCGCCGATAATACTTGAAAGAATGTTCAAGGATGCGCGCCATTTCATATGCGGTTGCCGGCACTCCGGCGATCGCCATGACACTATACCGGTCGATCTCCAATACCTTGTCAGTGCGGTCGTACATCACCATATTTCCGGCTGTCGCGCGCCGATCGCCCGCAACCAGCACGCCGTCGCGATACTTAAAAGCAAGGATTGTTGTGGCAATCGTCAGTTCCTGCCCTGTCCCGGCCTGTCCCGACGATCCAAGCACGTATCCTTGTTCTTTCAAGAGTTGATAGAAATCGCCTTGCATACCCATCTGCTCCTCAGTGCTGAGTGAAAAGTGCTGCGTGCCTGAGTCTGACCGGAACAGCATCACTCTGAGTCTGCTCTCCGCTCAGCACTCAGCACTGCTTCACCACTACTCACCGGTCCTCTGCCGATACCGCTCTGCCTGTTTTGGATCGACCTTGCGCATCCGTTTCATGAGACTATCCTTCTCCGGTGATTCTGTCTCCGGACGACGCGGCCCGCCGCCTTCTTCGAGTGGGCGGGGCGACTTCGGCATGGGATCGACTGGTCCTTCTCGCCGTTCCGGTATTGTGATGTGGTTCATATCTGTGCTTCCTTTCTGGTGCTCCAGGCTGCCAGTGCATCAGCCGGTGAATGGGCTCGCTGGAAGACATCCATGCATCGTCGGACTTCCCGCGGATCAAAGAGATCTGCCATGTCCAATGTTCGGGACCGAAACCTACCGGAAAACCGGACCTGTTCCCATTGCATCGACTGAATCTGATCAGAAAACCGCTGCACGCAGAGTCCGCGCAGTCCTCCACGGGTATCGCTCGGACCGTTCCGAATCGCCCCTTCGATCTCCTCATCGGTCGTCATCCGCCAAGTTTTTCCTTCCGCTTCTAATCCGAAGTACAACCCCTGCGCCGGACTCACATTGTGATACTCCAAGTCCAAGCTGGCCAACCAAGGATCGTCCCAACCGATCCGCTCTTCCCGCATGAATGTCTCAAGCAACCACTGTTTTGTGATCCAATCGAGCTTCCCGATCAATTGTAAACGGTCTTGCGCTAACAGATGTAAGGTCTCACCCCATTCCGCCAACAGCCACTCCGACTCCTCATCGTATCCGGCCAGCTCGCGATGTGCAGCCTCGCAGTAATACTCTTGAAGCTCCAAAGCAGAAAGCCTCCGTCCGTCTTGGAGGCGAACGACTGCTTTCAGGTCCGGATCGCGCGATAACTGTTTCACCGCAGCTACCGGCTGATCCAGCTCGATGTTAGCTATAGCCCCTCGCTCGATGAGGTCGAGCACGAGCCTGGTCGTCCCGACCTTCAACGCCGTCGCATACTCGCACATGTTGGCATCGCCGAGGATGAGATGGAGTCGGCGATATTTTCGGCGGTCGGCATGGGGCTCGTCCCTGGTATTGAGAATCGGCCGGTTGTGCATCGTATCGACGCCCAACTCCGCTTCCATAAAATCAGCGCGCTGCGAGAGCTGATACTGTCCTGGAACGTAACCGGACTCCTGTGCTTCAGTCCCGACCTTTCCCGCGCCCGCGATCACTTGTCGGCTCACTAAAAACGGCACCAAGCCTGCGACGAGAGCCGGAAAGGGAACGGCCCGCGAGACGAGATAATTATCGTGACATCCATAACTGTGGCCATGGAAATCCGTGTTGTTCTTATACAGTCGGACGTGATGTCCTCCGAGCGTGTGATTGCGTCGCTGGGCAGCTCGCAGAAGAATACGCTCTCCCGCGCGATCTTGGGCAAGAAGATCTCTGATCGTCCGGCACTCCGGCGTCGAATACTCCGGATGCGTATGGTCGTTGTAGAATCGCGCGCCGTTCGGCAACACCAAATCGCTTTTCATTTCATGGAACGAAAAGGGACGATGGGCATCCACCTTCGCAAACTCATCCTCTTCCCTATCCTGCTGCAAACCAGAGACGCGAAAGCCACGAGCATCCTCATGCGGGTCCTCACCGGCATAATCCCAACGCCGCTCGAAGGAAGCGACGAGATATGCCCGCACCAATTCCATCGATTCCACGACCGGATCCATATCCGATACGTCATCCCTTGTAATCCCGTACTCGGTTTCAATGCCGAAAAGACGCATAATCCTTTGGATGTCCAGATGTGAGGCAACGGGTGCAACGGGCAAACATCCCGTCCCTCAACCTTGCACCTTGATTTCTCCCATTTTCCGTTTCAGATGATGTGATTCACGAGGCGTTCTTCTGTCTGGCGTCCCCGCCGGAATGAGGAAATCCCAACGACCTGTTCGGGATGATGATCCAGCAGCTTCAGCCACTCCTCTGCCGCATCATCCGGCGGCAACATTTCACCCTCTCGAAATTCCTCTGAGACGGAATCGAGTAGATCCTTGGCCTGTAATCCCGACTGTTGCCCCGATTGAACCGTACGATCGATCGCCTTTTCCTTGGCACGTTGAATAATCGAGGCCAAGATGGCTCCGCTCACCAAATCGCCTCGATACAGCACTTTGTTTTGCCCGCTCCTGAGCCGGATCGACAGAAGCCGATTGTCGTCCGTTCGGCGGAAGATCGACTCAATGAGGTCTTCGACGAGCGAGGTCACTGCCTGCATCTGCTCACCGCCCCGTTCCTTCACCAGCAGCGGATCCAGCGGCAGATCCACGGTCAAATACACTTTCAGAATCTCGGCTGCGGCGTCCTTGTTCGGTCGACTGACTTTGATCTTCCGATCGATGCGGCCTGGACGCAGCACCGCCGGATCGATCAAGTCGGGCCGATTGGAAGCTAAAATAATGACGACGTCACGTAGCGATTCGATTCCATCCATTTCACTGCAAAACATCGGCACGAGCGTATTTGAGATATTGAAGGAACGCATGGCACGTCGCGTTCCCAAAATCGACTCCGCTTCGTCGATGAAGATAAACGGTAAGGCGCCGTCCTTGCGCCTCGCCCGGGCCTGTTCGAAGAGATCCCGGACCATCCGCTCCGATTCCCCCAGCCACATGTTGAGAATTTCTGGTCCTTTCACATGCAGAAATGCTCCGCTTGTCACCGGCGGACGCTTGTCGCGATCGGATCTGTGCTCTTGTTTGGATTCGCCGACCAACCTGGCCAAACTACCGGCTGCCGCTTGGCCGATGAGTGTCTTCCCGCATCCGGGTGGACCATAGAGAAGAAAGCCCTTCGGTTGTGAAAACTTGAACCGTTCGAACGTCTCTGCGTGCAACAGCGGATACTCGATCGCCTTTCGGATACCGGCGATCGCCTCGTTCTGTCCACCGATCTGCTCCCATGTGATCTTGGGCGGGACATCAAGGACATGACGATGTGTCTTGCGATCCGTGAGCTTCTCGATCGCCACTCGATAGCTTGGATCGATGCGAATTTCATCGCCCGCCTTGAGCTCCACGCCGACAAGATCCGTCGATCTCTGCAAGATCAACGATTGTCGCCCCATCTCCTGTTCAAACCGCAATCGCCCATCAGGCATGGCCTCGGCCAGTTTCAAGATAGGACCGTTACGATCGTACCCGATCGTTTTAATCACGGCGTAGGCTTCGTTGACCAGGATCTGCGTTCCGACCTTAAGATCCGTACCGGAGACGCGGGGGTCCACGTTGGCATAATACTCGGCTCCGCCGACGACGATACGGGCGAGTCCCTCACCGGGAACATCAAGTAAGGTCCCGATACGATTGGCCGGTGCCGTCAGTTTGACGACGACCTCGCTCACTTTCTTGAATTCCAGTTCACGTTGTTGATGGGCGGCTTGAGACAATGTCACCGCATGACGCAGCTTATACAGCAGCTTCTGCCGAGCATCCCCCTCGGGAAATGAGGCCAGGCATTGTTCAATCAATTCGAGCGGATCGGTCCCGGTCTTCAGTGACGGCTCGTCGCTCCGATCGTTGGGTTCATTCTGTTCAGAAACTCTGCGATCACTCATAATTGGTCCTTCACGACGCGTGACCACATGATCCTAACACACGCGCGTCTTGCAATGCTTTCACACGACCGACACGGACTAGTTGACGGCCTGAAGGGTCACGGAAACCTGCTCACGCCGATTTCCCCGCACAATCTCCACGCTCACTTGGTCGCCGACTTTGTGCGCTTCCATCACATCCATTAGGTCATCAATGGTAGCCACCGGCTTTCCGGCGACCGAGACGATGACATCGCCGAGTTGAATCCGCCCGATCATGGTTTCACGCGCCCCCTTGAGCCCTGCGCGATCGGCGGCACCGCCGCGCGTCACCTTGCCGATAATGACTCCCTTGATGTTCCATCGCTTCGCCATGGCGTCCGGCACGAGCGAGACACCCAAACCTGGGCGAATGAGCTTGCCGTGCTTGATGAGTTCCGGGACGATGCGGTTCACCATATCGACCGGGACGGCGAATCCGATTCCTGCGTACGCTCCGCTCGGACTCACGATTTGTGTATTGACTCCGATTAATCGCCCGGCCCCGTCAAGAAGCGGGCCGCCCGAATTTCCGGGATTGATCGCCGCATCGGTCTGGATCACACCTTCAATCGTCCGATTCGACAGGGATTTGATGGTTCGCCCCAATGCACTCACGACCCCGGTCGTCAAGGTATGATCGAGCCCGAACGGATTCCCGATCGCCAGCACTTTTTGCCCCACCCGCAAATCATGCGAGGAACCGATCGCCAACGGCTCCACATGACCATCCGGAACCTGAATTTGCAATACCGCCAGATCGTGATCCGGGTCTGCACCGACCAGTTTTGCCTCCTGTTCGCTGCGATCGGCCAATGTGACCCTGATCGCATGGGCACCGTAGATGACATGAAAGTTGGTGACGATATGGCCTTGCTTGCTCCACACAAAACCGGACCCTGAACCCTGAGGCACTTCCATGACGTTAAGCGACCAGACATCTTGTTGGATCGCTGTGTTGGCGATGAACACGACGGATTTGGTCGCACGTTCAAACACCGCAATCGTCGATCGTTCATCGGCACTCAGTTCCACCGGAGAGGGGCTCACCGGGCGTGGCTTCCCTTCAGGGCCGTCATAGACGGCACCCAGCGGCTTGCCCCACTCCGCCGCATGGATCGGTGAGTACAGTATCGACGTCACAAGAAGCAGTGTCAGGAATCCGACGTGGCTATTCACCCAGAACCTGCACGACGAGTTCACGCGTTCTGGCACGGGTATCGAAATCCACGACTACGAGTTGCTGCCATGTGCCGAGCAGAAGCGCACCATCAGCAAAGGGAATGGTGACGGACGGTCCCTGGAGTTGCCCTCGAAGATGGCTGTGGCCGTTGTCCTCGCCGGGATTGACCGTGTTGTGCTGCCACCGGTTGTCAGGAGGAACGAGACGATCCCAAAAGGTTTTCGTGTCGGCCCGAATTCCCGGTTCGTCTTCAATAATCATGACGGAAGCGGTGGTGTGTTTGACGAATATCGTCACGATTCCCGCTTTCAGACTGCAACCAGCCAAAGCGCCGGCAACGGATTTGGTGATATTGTCAATCTGCGTATCACCTGCCATACGGATCGTGAGCGAAACGGTGTGGACGCCCATCATAGTCTCCGATCCGTGAGACCGCGAAGGTAGCGACGGTCGCTCGGGGTCAGCGGCTCGCCTCTCGCGTCTTCCAAAATGGAATCGAACACCCCCTCTGCTGCCAGCGCCCTTACTGCGCGCAAGACTTGACTGCTTAGAATGCCTTCTTGTCCCAGCTTGTCGAGATAGGCAAAAGCTTCCGGCAAGCTCTCTTTGTTCCGAGCATAATAATCGCGTCCCCGCCGCTGATTGTTGTAAGCCTCAAACTGCTCGCAGGCGACGAGAATTTCAGCCAGTTGCCGCACCCAGGTCTTCGCCTGAGCCAGCCGTTCCGGGTAATAGTAATACAGCATTACTTGCTGCATCCAAGGTTGCCACTCGATGCCAAGCGTCTTCAGCTTCGGCTTCACCGCACGCAATCGTCGAGCAAGGCGTCGAGCATAACCCAACCGCATTTCAATCTGCTCGACAGCCCACGGGTCCATGGGTATTCCGGAGGCGATCAGAGCCCGGCGATACAACGAAACGAACGCTTCGGTCTCCCGACCATACGTCGTCTTGGGGTGAAGGACACGCCATTCACGAGGTCTCGTTGGAATGCCCCGTTGCTTGGCCCACGACCAAATCGTTCCAAAGAGTTGCCGGTCGAGGCCGGCACGGCCCAGGTCGTGCAAAAGGCAGGCAACATGATAGCGCCGTATCCGATCACGCGGGTGTCCTAAGCGATCAGCGACGGTCACACACATCTTCGCCGTCCGCACGGCATGCGGCCGATCATAGCCGCGGATTGTTCGTCCCGGTCGACGAGGGTGCGGATAATCGTAAAGTTTTATAAGAGCCTTCGTGAGAGAACGAGGAACTTCCGGCGGTTCCAATCGGCGGGATTCTGATAGAGTCATAGTTCGTAGCGAGAACTGAACAACGAGCAGATGGACGAGGATATCGTCGGCTGAAACGGCGTGTCAAGGCGGCTCCGAGGAATCGGCTCGCTCAATCAAGCGGACTTTGCTATGCTTGCCTACGACATACAGTGAGGACATTAAGATAATGAACCGGGTACGAATCTGTTGCCTCGTCGCGGCTTCGGCCATCGCCATGGAACCGGTGTGCGGCCGCGCCGGATCGTTAGACCATTTGACCGATTTGACCGGCCGCGTACAGGCCGTCGTGACATTGAAGGGGCGCGACAACTTCACCAGCGAATATCGCTATGACGTCAGTGTCAGAAACCTCTCCCCCGACGCGATCATCGGTGACTCACTGGTCATCGTGCTGGACAAAATTACCAACTTGGCCGGGGACGACCGAGAAGGGCTCACGGGTGAATCCTTCCTGAAACGATTCGACGTGCTGGATCAAGACGGCCAGACAGACGACGAGAAACCATATTTCCGCGTTCCGGCTGCAGCTTCCCCCGACCTCGTACCGCAAGCCGATAGCCTTCCCGCCATGGTCCGAATCAGGAATCGGGATTATGTGGCGGTCTTCACTCCATCGTTCAAAGTGCTGGGACAGAAGCGGCCACCTCCGGAAGCGAAGCGTGCGGAGTCCTCAATATCTTCCACACCTTCCGCTCCTGGACAATCGGCAACAGCCAATCGCAATGCGGTCGAGAAGTTGATTCAACTGCTGATCAAAAAAGGCATCTTGACTGAAGATGAGTGGCGCAAGGCGAATCAGCCATGACGGACGCGTGCATGGCGTGCCGGAGAACTTGGCCGAGAGAAGACCATTTCATCGCAGATCTCGGATTGTCGAAGGTCTATCTCCATGATGACCAATTCTTCTTAGGCTGGACCGTCGTGGTCTTCCAGCGCCATGCCACTGAGTTATTCCAGCTTGCACCCACCGAACGCTTTCAGTTGATTGAAGAGGTCAGCCGAGTGGCCAAGACTGTAGCCGAGATCTACCAGGCTCAGAAAATCAACTACGAACTCCTCGGGAACCAACTCCCTCATATCCATTGGCATATCATTCCTCGTCTGGCAAACGATCCGGCCCCACTGGAACCGGTCTGGCGGGTACCGCACAGTCCTCTTCTTTTGACGGGAGCAGCGCGTCATGAAGCCATCGACCGCCTGGCACACCTCCTTCGCATGGCCCGGTGAACCTGGTCGTTCCATATTATTGCACATGGTAGAGATAGTATAATTGTTGACTATCGTGCTTTCTGTCGAGCGTGAAAGTTTGCCGATGCGTCCCAGATCGATACTGTTGGCCCTCACCATTGCCGCGACTGTTTACGCTTCGTCTGCCGCCCGTTCTCATTCACTGGACGAACGCAATCTCTCCGACGACGGGAATTCGCCACAGGCGTCCGAGGCGACGCCAGGATTTGGGTTCAACGAACCGACCGACGCGGTGACGGAGGTCGCATCGCTGCGCCGAACAATCCGTCTCTTACCAAACGATCCGGACTACCGGTTAAAACTAGCCGGAGCCCTTTCCCGTGTCGGCGATGTGGATGCAGCGGTTGAGGAATGCCGCGCGGCGATTACATTGCAACCTGATGACGGGAACGCCCATCTCCAGCTGGGTCTCATGCTCATGGCGAAACAAGAATGGCGGGCCGCCGCTTCCGCTCTGGGCGAGGCAATCCGACTGGAACCTGATCTGACCCACGCGCACTACAGCCTGGGAAGCGTCTACTACTCCCTCGGCAATGTGACCGCCGCCGTTCAATCCTATCGACGGACGCTCGGATTGCGCCCGCATTTCCCAGACGCACATTATCGACTCGCGCTGTTGTTGAGAATTGCAGGACGCACGCGAGAAGCCGTGCAGCATCTGGAAACGGCGGCAACCGGTGGGGTGCCTCAGGCCCGATTGTTTCTCGGCAATGCCTACCAGACCGGGCAGGGCATCGAGAAAAATCTCGGTTTGGCGATCTTTTGGTGGATGCAAGCCGCCGACCTCGGTCAGCAAACCGCCGCCGATTCATTGTCCAAGGTGAGACGCCAAGCGCTTTCCTCGGAATCGACGAAGCAGCGACGCGTGGAATTGCAGAGCGCGTTGCAGACATATCGCAACACCCTATGGAACGACTTTCCCGATATCAGTCGCCCGACTCAACAGCAATCGCTAGGAAAGGTCCTGCTGGAGCAAAACCGTGCGGAAGATGCGGTTCCGGTCCTGTTGAAGGAATGCTTCGCGTTGAGCGAAGAGGCCCACGCAGAACTGGCCACACTCTATGAAACCGGATGGGAACAATCTCTGAAGCCGTACAACAAGAACATTCTGACCTGTTTTGAATCGACCTCGTCCGACGGCTTCGATCCGGCGAAGAAAATCCTGGCTCGTATCTATGCCAAGGGGCTCGGTCTGGATGCCGACATTCCGAAAGCCAAGGCGCTCATCAAAAGCCTTCCCAAACAAGAAACACAATCCTTGCTCGAGGAGTTAAGGCTCAACTAGTCGTATGCTGGACCGGCAGAAATCCTGGCGCCTGTTCATCGCGTCGATTCCTCTGCAAGCGCTGGGCATCGGCTCGCTGGCCATGCTGCTGTCGGCGATACTGTGGTCCGCCGCCCCCGCGACCTTGACGGCACTGGATTATACCGTCTACGACATGTGGCTTCGCCACCGCGCGACCGCCCAGCTCAACCCTTCCCTGGCTATCGTGGCTCGCGACGCGGCCAGTGAAGAACGATTCGGGAGAGGCTCTTGGGACCGCGGCATCCTCGCTCAGTTGATTGCGACAATCCATGAGGCCGGCGCCGCCGTCGTCGGCATCGACCATCGATTGAACCAGGGGAGCCCTGCTCAGCTTGGTGGAGTTGCGAGCGATGCGCTCTTCCTTGAAGCGCTTCGTATGGCATCACCCGTTGTCCTGATTCACGATGCCGATTCACTCCTACAGTCAGACGCCGCGATCTACGGACATATCACAGTCACGAGTGATCCCGATCATGTCGCGCGCCACATTCCGTCCGCTGCCAGGATCGGAACACAAACCGTTCCAGCTTTTGGTTCGATCCTATCCGACGTCTTTCACCGAGAAGCCAGGACGCCCATACAGTTTCTTTCAAGCCGCCCTGATGCCGACGTTCTGCTGGACATAGTCGGCGACGGATCTCTGGCGGCTCTTCAGCCGATCCCATTGTCATCCGTCTGGAACGCAATCGAACGCCACGACGAGCCGCAATTGGCTTCTTGGTTCAAGGACAAAGCCGTCGTGATCCGATCAAGTCCTGAAAGCCCGTCGACATGGCTTTTACCCTCCAACGTGACGGTCGACGGCATGACCATCCACCTCCATTTCCTCAATGCCTTACTCAACCATGAACGGATCGACTCACTCAGCTGGTTCGGCCGCTTCACCGTCACCATCATGCTGACTTCGCTGGCCGCCTGGATCCTCTTACAGTTTCGTGGGATGATGGGTCTCCTGCTTGCCGGTGCCGTCGTTGTTTTGTATGGGTCAGTGGCCATCGCGGCGTTGAACGTGACATCTCTCGTGATGCCGATCGCCACTCCGCTCATAGCCTCATTGTCGGTCTTTATCGGCACTGCCGTTTGGGTAAATCTGACGGCACGCCAGCGTCTGATCTTGCTGGAACGCGACATGATCCGCATCCAGCAAGAGTCTGCTGCGGTAAAAGAAGCTCTTGTCCTCCATGAGGACCGAGCGGAAACCCTTGAGGAAGATTTGGAAACAGCCAACGCGGCAATCGCTTTTTCGGCCGGGCAACGGGAAGAATTGACCAAAGCAACAAGCTTACTGCGGCTCCAAATCGCTGAAGCGCAGAGTCAGGAACAGAATGCTCGTCGGCACCTTCAGGAACTGGAACGGCAGATCGGCGATCTCCGTACCGCAAGCACCGTATCACACGCCATCGGCGATGCCGAGCTCAACTGGCTCCAAAACGAATCCCGCCAATTCGGCATCATCACCCACGATCGTTCCCTGCTTCGGTTGTTTCACGACGTGAAGAAAAGCGCCAAGTCTTCGTTGACCGTCCTGCTTCTCGGAGAACCAGGTACCGGGAAAGAGCTCTTCGCACGCGCAATCCATCGGCTCAGTCCACGGTCGGGAAAGAACTTCACCGCCGTCAATATGGCGGCCATACCTCCGGAGCTGTTTGAAAGTGAACTTTTCGGCCATGTGAAGGGCAGTTTCACCGGAGCCACGAATGACCGTCGCGGCTATTTCGGTCTCGCGGACCACGGCACGATCTTTCTCGACGAGATCGGTGACCTTCGGATGGACCATCAGAGCAAATTACTGAGAGTGCTTCAGGACAAATCATTCTATCGAGTCGGCGCCACCGTTCCGACGACGGTAGACGTTCGGATCGTGGCCGCGACCAATCGCGACCTCCGGAAAGGCGTGTCGGAGGGATGGTTTCGCGAGGACTTGTACTTCCGACTGACCGGGATGGTCTTCTACCTCCCGCCGCTACGCGAGCGCGCCGAAGACATTCCACTTCTGGCCGACATTTTCCTGAACCAGCTTGCTGAGTCAATGGGGAAGCCGGTCCCTCGACTGACGAATGAGGCGCTTCGTGCATTGACCGACCACGACTGGAAAGGAAATGTGCGGGAGCTCCGCCACTGTTTAGAACAGGCCGTCACGCTGAACGATGGACCCCTTCTAACCGGCGACTCGCTCAGGCTTGACGAAGAACATGGACGATCGAGAAGACGTACCGGATTGATGGTCCCCAATCTGGCCGGCGATGAGGCGGTCTTGAACTGTTTGAGACGACATGGCTTCGATATGCAGTCCACGGCCAAAACGCTTGGCTGGGATCGCAGCACGGTGACACAGCGCTTGAAGGGTCTCTGCTTTCAGGCACTGGTAGAAGCCAACGGCGATCACGCCAAGGCTGCGCTGGATATTGCCGGAGATCCGAGCCATCTCAGAACCGCTGAATTAAAACTCAGAGACTACTATGGCTATTTGCAGACTGTGATTGCCCCTTTCACCACCGCCGAAGAAGCGCTTGCCGATTGCAGACGTCGTTTCAAGAACCTTCCTGAACGCCACTTCGCAGCGGTTGAATCCCTGGTACGGCAATATTTTCATCGGGGTCAACCATTGTCCGTCCTATCCACCCAGCGCCGCTGAGCCGTGACTGCCGACCGTCGGCGGCGGCTAAGGGGTCTTGATCGCCGATTGATGGACGGTTGTTCGGATTGTGTAGTCAGAGTGATTTGCATACCACAGATGTGACACGAAGCACTGCTTCTTGTTGAAAACGCGTTTTGTAGGACGCAATAATTTCCTGGACAGCTTCGTTGGGCCTGTCATCCTCCGGATGGACGAGACTCAGAACATACGACGGTTCACGTATGATTTTCCCTGAAGCCGACCGCCATTGACCGGAGGCCTGCCAGGTCGAAAGCCCTTCAGGAAAACGGGGGGTGACCGTTTCGCTGAGAAATTGCGCCCAGGCTTCCGGCGTGACGTGACCGGACGGCGTTTCTGTTCCGAAATACAGCAATTCTTGCACCGAGAGTCGCTCATATCCACCGCAGGGGATAACGTTCGCGGTTCCGCAGCCGACGAGCGAAAAGAGCAACAGCGCAGTACATGTGTTCTGAAACACGTTCCCGGTGACAATCTGCACTCTAGACCGGTCAACGACGTTCGGATAAATCCGCATATCAAGCGAAGCTTCAAATACTCAATAAAACAGTTTACACCGATACCGGTTCTTGCTCTTTCGGATTGACGCCTGCTGTATCCCGCTCTTCCGGTATCGCCTTGTCGATGGGTACCAACATACGCGGGCCCGAGCCATCCGTGATGATGTTCCGCAAGGATTTGCGATGGTGCTGCCAATGGCTCTGAGCTACGGACGCCATCCGCTTGTCGACACCTCCAGACCATAGCCATACCAGAAGGCCGATGCAGACATAGAGGCCGAAAATAACCAGGCTGGAAAACGGACACCATGGCGAGATGACAGCCATAACTTGCGGAATCGGCGCCATAACATATCCCGATCCGGCAACATGAAGCATGGCCACAACAACGGCATATATGGAGGCTGCAGCAAACACACGATAGGACCATTTTCCACTCTTGACGGTTGCGCTCAGACCATCGAGTAGGGATCTGTCTCTTCCTTGACGTTCATCCGCATCCTCAACGCGAATCACCTGTTTCTCGATTCTTTCGAGAGTATTCTGAGACGGCCATGTGCGTGCCCCTCTCGTTCCGACCACCTGAAACCGATTAGGAATGTTGACGGGCGCATAGCATCCGGTGGAGTTGGCAATACGCTCAAAGACGCTCACATGAATCTTCGGAGAAACCATATGGTGTTCACGGCACAGCGTGGCGACATTGCGCGGGTCCCACCGATAGTACACTCCCAATCCGGCACGAGCATCATAGAGTTCATCATGGACATCCTGGTGTGTGTGCACATAATCGCGATCCGTCTTAATGAAACGCAACCGATCGTGCTCGTCTTTCGCGCTGATCTCCGCTTCCGCCATCATCCAGTCTAACGCGACCAAGGACATGCCGTGCTTGACATACCCGCCACCCACGTTGGAATGCACGCCGGCAAACCAGACCTGATCGACTTGTCCGGCAGGAATCTCATTTTCGTTCCACAATTCCGGGTAGAATGTCCGCCGATCGTCGTCGATGGACAGAGCATGACAAGCCCGCTTGATACAGCGGCTCGGCGTCAATTCAGAAAACCGCATAGGGTAGAACCAATTGATCAACGTCCGTAGCCCCTCATGCGGCACCCCGATCGCTGCGACCGTATCCCATACCCCGACAAATTCAATGGAAACTTCGTAGGCCTCGTACGGCTTTTGATTGAGAGCGCGTGAATCATCTGTCGCCTGGTTGTGGTGCCGCTCACTGTCCGACACACGCTTGAACGATTGTTTGCGGAACTCCCTCCAACAGTGTTTGACACGTTGTTTGACCGATGCTTCGCTGATGTCCTGAATATTCAGAATGCCGCAGCATTGGATCAAGCCCGACAAAGCTCTGACCGTATATGCGCCCCGGCTGAATCCGAAGAGGTAGATGTGATCGCCTGGCTCATAGACGTGCACCAATTCCGTGTAGAGTTGCCTGACGTTCTTCGCAAACCCGAAGCCGAAGGCTTCTCCAACCAATTTGAGCGGAACCAAGCGAGACGTCCCCACTCCATCGTCATAAAACGCGACTTGCGGCTTTAAGGTCGGATTGTATTTATGTGCCTGGATATCAACGGCCTCGTACAGTTTGAAGACATTGGTGCCGCGCGCTTTGATCGCGGTATTGCCTGTTCCATCCGAACACAACACGATGTTCTTGCCCGGCATGCGACACCCCCTTATCTACACTCCAGGATTTCGGGCTGTCTTTTAGTCACTCCCGGTAACTGGGACCCGCTGTTACTTGCAGTCACAGCAAACCTCATACCTCTTAACATGGTTGAAGGGACTCCTTGTTCTACAGAGGTTTAGAAAGCGTACTCAGATAGCAGAGAGAGCGAGTCGGCAGGCCTGTATCACTATGGATAAAGAACTGAATCTAAATTGATTCACAAGAGTGCGTCAGATTCGGAGAGGGGCCGGTTTACAAATCCATGAGCTCTTGTAAGGGAGCCCTGCTTTGCGTTTGCCCACCTCCCTACCCATTCCTGGTTCGATTTGGAGTGGTCTTGGCGCGTGCTATGAAACGCCTATACGAAATCGCCATTGCTCTCCTGGTGCCTGAAGTCGTTTCAAATCAGGATTCTGCGTATACAAAGGCCATATCTTCAACTCATCCAACCGAAGGTCTGGTACCTCCGGCGTCTTCGGCTGCGAGTACCCGTTCTGCTTGCCCGATCGCATCCCGCAAGACCTTCAGACTCTTCCCTGATTTCCTTGCTTTCGGCATACGATCCACATAGCGGGATACCGCGAGCGTCAAATCACGCAACGTCTTTTTCAAATCATTCTCTTCCGTGAATTCCCCCGGCCCCGTGGCTCGCGCCAGCGCCAGGCGTCTGCGCGGACCCACATAGGGTTGCGGGGCGATCGGATTATCTTTTTCCAGCTCCGGCCGTCTGAATACCATTGTATTTCTCCCAAGAGTAGGCACTGTATCATCACACTCGGCGGTTTGCACGGCATCCCTCGTGCCATTTCAACACGAGCCTCTCCCTATGGATGGAGTCAGCCTTACCGTGATCAAATTTTAGGTTGTCGTGCCCCCTTCTTCCATGAAGGGATAAAGGCCGGTGTCTCTGTTGCATATTGATCGTACGCCTCACCGAATCGCGCACGAGTTTCGGCTTCTTCTTCGCGAGCCAGATGGATATACAGCCCCACGAGCACGGGAAACATGAACAGAGTTGGAATGGTCGGCCACTGAAGAACAAAACCCAGCATGATCATGATGAAGGCGATGTACTGCGGATGTCTGATCAGGGCATAAGGTCCCGTCATGGCCATGGTTTGGTCTCGTTGTGCCCAATACAAGATACGCCATGAGAGCGCGAGCAGGATCAGCCCTACGAAGACCAGCAACTCGCTGAAAATATGCAAAGGGCTAGAGTGCGCTGGGCCTTGTCCGTCCAGCAAGACGTGCCAGAAATGGCCGGTATCATGAGCAAACGGATCCACCTCGGGATAATGGCTCGCGAGCCAGTCGGAGAGCAAATAGATGCTCAAGGGAAATCCGTACATCTCCGCAAACAGCGCCACGATAAACGCGGAGAAAACACCCAGCGACCTCCAATCACGCCCCGTTCGTGGGCGCGTAAAGCTCAGTGCGAAAACAATGAAGAAAAGAGAATTGACGAAGACAAGCCACCACACCCCATAGCTTGCATCATTATCCATCGGCAGATCTTCCGACATGGTCCGTTAGGTTCAGCATTGCACGTAGCCTACTGAGAATCGAATCCATGTCTGCCCTGATCAAGCAGTGATCCGAAACCTAAACCAAAAGCGAGGGAATAATACCTGGCGGATAGCGGGCTTTGGAACGAGCCCCCAAAGCGGATTCTGGGGTGAGCTGCTACAGTTTGCAGGCATCCTCATTGAGCTCTGGACCAGGGATCGGATGTTGGCGAACCTGCTTCACGTAATTGCGGCAGTCCATCTCAGCTCCTTCCTTCGTCGACTTGCCCTCGTTGATCAAACGCCGCCATTGAGCAATCCGTACCGCAAACGGATCGTACCGGCATACGTCTTTCCCAGAGGGCGGCCCGGCCAGTTGTTCGCACTTGGTCACCCAGAGTTCCGGTGTCAGCGCGCCGCTCTCCGCGGACCTTGTCAGTTCATAAAGTTTGTCGGCAAATGACCCGAATTCACAGACTGCAGGATCCACAGGAGGTGGAGCCGCATGATTCCGATCGACCGTATTCAGCATCTGACGACAGTTGGTTTCACCGGCCTCTTTCGAGATCAGCCCCTTTTCGATCTGCCGTTTGGTTTCCGTCCGCCGCTCATCGAACTCAGATTTTGATAGGAGCGCCGGGGCTCCGACCAGCATGGCCGTCGTGGTCGGACAACCAGCCAGAACAAATGGCAATAGAGCAAGGAGAAGTCGTCGCATCAGCAACTCACTTTCAAGATCGAAGAGGCCGCCCGGTCGATCGTGCGCGGATCATACGGACAGCGTCCACCCAGATCAAGAATTTTCACACTCTGACCCTTACGTCTCTTCACGTGTGAATAAGAAGCTCTGAAGACGTACCGAACAGGACTAGGACAAGAAATTCGGCTTGATGAGGAACCTGACTCTTTTTCTTTATTGCTTCGGACCCGATGTTTTCCCTATGGATTCACGATGACCTGGAACACACACCATCTCACCGTCTGCCTGTCTTCAGTTTTGCGTAATGAGAGCAGCCTTTTGGCTCTCTGAGATCACACGCTTTCCCGTAATACTTGAGTGCTTCAGCATCATCCGGCTTGATCCCCCTCCCGACTTGATAGACCATGCCGAGATGGATACAACCCTTGGCGTCCCCTGCATCACAGGCCTTCCTATAAAGGTTGGCGGCTCGAAGGTCGTCCTGCTTGATGCCGGTTCCCTGAGCATACATCACACCGAGATTGGCGCAGCCCCTCGCACTCCCCCCGTCACAGGCTTTTCTGTAGAAGTCGGCGGCTTGAAAGTTGTCCGGTTGGCCGCCCATTCCCTCGGCATGCATCACGCCAAGGTTGTAGCAGCCCCTCGCATTCCCCCCGTCACAGGCCTTCCTGTAGAAGGTGACGGCTTGAACGTCGTCCTGTTGAACCCCCGTCCCCTCGGCATACATCACGCCAAGGTTGTAGCAGCCCTTCATATTCCCCCCGTCACAGGCTTTCCTGGAGAAGGCAGCGGCTAGAGCATCATCCTGTTGAACCACCGCCCCTTCGGCATGCATTACGCCAAGGTTGTAACAGCCCTTCGCATTCCCCCCATCACAGGCTTGTCTGTAGAAGTCGGCGGCTTGAACGTCGTCCTGTTGAACCCCAATCCCCTCGGCATACATCACGCCGAGATTGGCGCAGCCCTTCATACTTCCCCCGTCACAGGCTTTTCTAGAGAAGACAGCGGCTTGACCATCATCCTGTGGAACACCGGTTCCTTCGGCATAGACTACGCCAAGATTGGAGCAGCCGTTCGCGTCCCCGCCGTCACAGGCTTTCCTGAAAATGGCTGCAGCTCGACTGTCATCTTGCTTCACCCCCTCCCCTTTCATATACAACAAGCCTAGGGAGGTGCATGCCGTCGCAGTGCCTTTCTCACAGGCTGCTTTCACGTGTTGTGGCTGGTCGGCTGCCTCCGAGGATCTCAGCCCCGATGAAATCAATGCTCCGAGGATAATGAATGCGCATAGAAGAGAACGAACCGTCATTGAGTAACCTCCGAGGAAGCGGAAAGTGTCGAACGGGCGAAGTCTAACGAGACAGGCGATCAGATTCAAGGCGGGAGCGAGACTCCTACTCCAAACATCAATTTTCCCACGGGTTCGGTCTCTGCCTCGCAAACACTTTATGAATGAGTTCTCAAATTTCCAGAAAACCATGAGTGCGTCGTTGTTTGGAGCGCCTGCTATACAATTCGTATTCAAGATTGTCATCTTCACAAGATATTCAATATTCCTCACTGCCGGCGGAGCCGGCATTCGGCTCTTCACACCCGTTGCAAAGTGAATCGCGAAGGCGATACGATCGTCTTCCCTCTTTCTCTTTCCATTCATGAAGAGGGAAAAGCTCCGACATCGGTTCAGGCTTCACTTCAGGTGCTTCCGCTGAGCCTCCTTGGCGGTTTCATGTGCACATGAGTGTGTTGAAATCCAGTGGCGGGGATCCATGTGTGGTCACCGCGCCTTATCTACTTGTGGGTGAAACATGATCGTCAAGTTATCCGCCTTTGCCCTTGTATTCACCGCCATGTTGATCGGAAACGTGTCGGTTTCTATTGCCGCAGAAGGTTCAGACGACCAGTCGCCGCAAGACGAATCGGGCGTGATGCGAAATGCTCTCCAGCAGGCCAGGCAAAAAATCACCGAGCTTGAGCGACAACTGGCGGGCGGCAATCTGGAGAGTGCAAAGCAACGGATCGGTGAGCTCGTTATCCAGCTCCGTGCAAAAGATAATGAGATCACAGGCCTGCGATCCAGCGCCCTCGAGAATTCCAAGCAGCTTCGAGATGATCTAGCGTCACAAACCGAGGAGCTCAACCAGGCCAAGCGCCGTATTGCCGAACTTGAACAACAGCTGGCAACGACGGGGAAAGGGCAGGAATTGGCCCAGGCCAAACGCCGCGCCGCCGACGCCGAACAACAGACGGCGAGAAAAGAACAAGAACTTGCCCAGGCTAAGCGCCGTATTGCCGAACTCGAACAACAGCTGGCAACGACGGGAAAAGGGCAGGAATCGGCCCAGGCCAAACGCCGCGCCACCGAAGCCGAACAACAGATAGTGGCGGGGAAAGAGCAAGAGCTGGCGCAGGTCAAGCGTCGCCTCACCGAGGCAGAACAGCAGATGGCGGAGAAAGAGCGGGAATTGGCCCAGGCTAAGCGCCGTGCCACTGAAGCCGACCTGCAGATGGCGGGGAAGGAGCAGGAATTGGCCCAGGCTAAGCGCCGCGCCGCTGAAGTCGACCAGCAGATGGCGGGGAAAGAGCAGGAATTGGCGCAGACCAAACGCCGTGTCACCGACGCGGACCAGCAGACGGCAGGGAAAGAACAAGAATTGGCCCAGGCTAAGCGCCGTATCACCGACGCGGAACAGCAGATAACGGGGAAAGAACACGAATTGACGCAAGCTAAACGCCGTGTCACCGACGCGGAACAGCAGACGGCAGGGAAAGAACAAGAATTGGCCCAGGCCAAGCGTCGTGTCACCGAAGCCGAACAACAAACGGCGAAGAAAGAGCAAGAGCTGGCGCAGGTCAAGGAGGATCTCAAACAAGTCACGCAAAAGCTGGCGGATCTCAATCCCCAACTTACGGCGAAAGACGCGGAACTTGCGCGCACAAAGCAATTGCTGACGGACCTTGAGCTCAATTCATCCAAACAAGCCGGGCCGACTCCCGCTCAGGAGGAGAACCCTCCCTCGCTCGCTCTGCAACCTATCGATCATAATCTCTCCTTGACCAACCTGCTCGGACCGGACTCGGAGGCCACCGATGATGAAGAAACATTCGCCTCAAGTAGTGACCTCGGCAAAATAAGCGAGAGTCTTACGAATCTCTTACAACCCGAACTCAAGAAGGGCAGTGCGGCCTTGAAGCAGCGAGGAAATAAATTGACCCTCGCATTGGCAACGGGTGAGTTATTTTCCCCAGGTGACGCGACGGTCACCCTAGGAGGGATCTCGTTGCTCGAGCGGGTCGGAGTCGTCTTGCACGGATTCCGCTACCAGAGCATAGAGGTTGCCGGGCATACCGACAATACACCGCTACGGAGCGACCCTCGGAAAGGATTTCGAGATAATGTCGAACTCTCCCGGACACGGGCTGAACGTGCCATTCAGATACTGATCGGTGGGGGGCTGGAAGCCGACCGAATCAAAGCCGTGGGGTACGCAGACAGCAAGCCTATCGCGACGAATGATACCGAAAAAGGCCGGGGCAAGAATCGACGAATGGAAATCGTCATTACACAGGGGACAGAATCGGGTAGCACTGAGGGCGACGGAAAGGCGCAAGTCGGCAAGAAACCTCAAGATGCTCCACTCAAACGGTAACCCATCGTTGACAGTGACGGTCTCATCTTTGCTGAGATCAATACTCCGAAGACCAATGAATGCGTGAAGAAGCGGGGCGGGACCGTGACGTTACGGTTCCAGCCACTTGTACATGACCAACGCATCAACGTAGCCTTTGGATGGATGACGGAACGCTTTTGGTAAGCGACCCACCGTCGTGAAGCCAAGCTTGTTCCAAAGCCTGACCGCCCCTTCATTGCTGGACGCGACGAAATTGAACTGCATGGCCTTGTACCCAAGCTCCCGTGCAATCGCTTGAGAGTGCTTGCACATCGCCGTCGCGACCCCCCGTCCTCTGGCAGCCGATGAAACCATATAGCCACAATTACAGACATGATCGCCTGGACCGAGCTGATTCGTCCTTATGTAGTATGTTCCCAGGATTTTCCCATTCTCTTCGAGCACATACGTTTTTCTCGGAGTATCAATCCAGAGCTGGATTGCTTGTTCTTGAGTGATGTCTCGCGGATATCCATAGGTCTCACCGGCGGCTGCGATCTCATGGAAAATCGGCCCAATCTGCGCAAAATCGTCTCGTGTCGCTTCTCGAATAGTCATGCCGCTTAATTTGCTTGCTCCGAAAAGCCGGTGCGTAACAAAACTTCCTATGGCCCGGTCCGGTCGAGCTCTACCCTCCTGTGCGAGCTGCGAAGTCGAATGCCGTCACGACATGCTCTTAGCCGACCTCTGATCGAACTCTCATACCTCTCTGGATCGCGCGTCGCTGCGTCTCAAGACACCTTCCTCATAGCCGACTTCGCAGCCGCTCATAGCCCTTCTTCAATTCGTCGATCGCCAGGCCCAGTGCGGCGCCGACAGATTCCGCCGTTTTACCGGCTTCCTCCCTGGCCGCCTCCAGCTTGGGCCTTATTTCCTCCCACTGACTTTCCAGGCGAGCCCATTCGTCCTTCGCGTCCGCCTTCGCGAGGCGAAGCTGGACGTGAAGCTCATCGCGCTGTTGCTTGAAATGCTCCAAGGCTTTGGTTATTTGCTCCTTTACGTCTTCCATGAAAATGTGCTCCTTTGATTGAATGCCGCGTTTCGTGCGCGCGATCATACGGACCGCGTTCACTGAGATCAAGCGTAGGCAAGGCGAAGCGACGCATCAGACGGGTTCGTGCTCAGAAGTCCTCCTTTCGAACCGCTGCATTGACAGGGGCGCTTACGAAGGTGCAACATGCGTATCATAGTGATCTGTGGGAATGCGCATCAAACAGCTTGACTGCCATGTTCGTTGCGCCTAGGGTGATAGAGTCATAAGCACACTTCCACGATGAGATCCCTTGAAAACTCAGGGTGGAGGACAAGAAGGAATTCCTCTCGAGCGTGCGTTGCGGAGAATGTGCAGCGTCGTGTTAAATCTTAGAAAATAAGGAGGCCTGGATCATGGCACTGCTGATTACCGATGAATGTATCAACTGTGGCGCCTGCCTGCCGGAGTGTCCGAATGAGGCCATCTTCGAAACTCGCGGCGACGCGGAGGCGAAGGGAAATCA
>JAICUC010000132.1 GCA_025936075.1 Nitrospira sp.
ACGCCCACTTTGGGTAATTCCAGAAAAACGATATCGCCCAAGGCATTCTGCGCAAAGTCGCTGATACCCACGGTCGCTCGTTTCCCGTCGAGGCGAACCCACTCATGCTCTTTGTGAAATCGCAAATCGGATGGAATCATGTCGGCTCCGTTCGGTGAACAGTGTGAGAGGTTAAGACTAAGGTTAAGAAAAGAAAGGGAACCTACTGCTCAACCTCAACCTGAAAGAGTCTTTCGAATGGTAGTGGGCCGGACTGGCGTTGTCAAGGAACGATGTGAGCCATCGAGCCTGAACCGGTTTCCATTCCGAAAAGGTGTCGGCACACTGAAACCGAGGAACGGAACGGCACCAGTGCAGTCCCCTCAACCGTACTGGTCGGAACGTGGAGGGCGAGGAGATCCTCGCACTCCACATAGGAAGGTCAGCGGAAAATCTCCATGCCGGGAAAGAAATATCCCACTTCAAATTGGGCGGTTTCAGGCGAGTCGGAACCATGCACGGCGTTGAATTCGATATTGGTTCCGTGCGCTTTGCGGATAGTTCCAGCATCGGCTTTTTCCGGGTCGGTCGCCCCCATCAGCTCGCGATTCTTCTTGATGGCATTGTCACCTTGTAACACGAGGACGACCGCTGGTCCGGAAGACATGAAGGTGCAGAGGCTTTGGAAAAAAGGGCGTGCTTTGTGTACGGCATAAAATCCCTCCGCCACCGAGTGAGACATGTGAATCATCTTGATGGCGATCGGCTTCAATCCCGCTTGTTCATACCGATGCATAATGTCCCCGATGACATTTTTCTTGACTGCGTCCGGCTTGATGATGGCCAACGTTCGCTCACTCATGATCACTCTGTTTCCTCCAAATAGTTAAAGCATCCATTCAACGGCGTGCATTATAGGTACGGCCTCTTCTAGCTTGCAAGCATTCCCATGGCCTTACGGCACTATGCGGCATGAGGCCGATTCTGCTTTACGATCGACGCACGCTCACAACGAGCATCCAGAATGCAAGAACTATTCTTCGATTTCAATTACTTACGCACGTATTCGAAGTGTTAGCTACACTAATTGGGCGGCAGGCCTAAGGCGGATCGGAGCCGTATGTGGCAAGCAGAGCGGCAACACAGGCACGAGTTATGTGGAACATGTGGAGGTCGCGACGCGAGAACCGGGCCCTTCATCCTAAGGGAAATTGGAAAGGAGTTTGAGTATGCACATTATCATCGCCTTCTTTGTGTGTATTGGTTTATTGATCGTCGTGTCTACCTTATTCATAGACAAGAACAATATTTAAGGCTTACGGATATCACCATCCTCCCCTTCCGCAGGCGGCAAATTAAAGCTTGGCATGGCGTGAAAAAGTGATCAGCGGGACAGGCCGGTTAACGAAACGGATCATCTAATCGGAACGGCGGAGTAGTCAGAATTTTGGACGTGGTGACATCAACGATCGCATTCGAGGCCATATTGCTTCTGAATTGATTCTGCGACACCAGGTGGCTCCTTGGTGAGAAGCGCACATGTGGTGAAATTCCCGAACACCTTCTTCTTACTCTTATCGATATAAGTCCAATCGACGATCTCCGTCTTTGCGAATGAGTACGATTGTCCTTTTTTGACTGAACGAATCACCGGAAGGTTATCTATTCGTCCGGACCAGAGATCTCCTTGCGCTTTCAGATTGGAGACCCACAGATATTCCTGGTTATCGCCTTCGCTCACTCTGACCTTGACCGAATACTGGTCGGTGTTGGGTGGCGG
Organism: Nitrospira sp.; assembly: GCA_025936075.1. Taxonomy (GTDB): domain Bacteria; phylum Nitrospirota; class Nitrospiria; order Nitrospirales; family Nitrospiraceae; genus Nitrospira_D. Next base: position 1,760 of record JAICUC010000132.1, read on the forward strand.
CGCCTCGGCTTTTCGAAGAAAAGCCTCCAATCCCGCCCGTGCGCGTTCCATAGCTTGCTGCATTGCCGGATCCTCATCACTCATCTCGACCGCATTGTCTTTCTTGGCCTTGTCGGTAAACGATTGCGAGAATGCGGAGGAGGATACAAGGAGCGCCCACAGGAAGACGCTCAGCACCACAAGTCGTTGCATACAACCTCCCAGAGCCTACCGTTCACCATGAATGATGTGAGCACTGTTGCTTGGCCATATTGATACCGTCCGGACGGCAATGCAAGATCGTTCACATATCCAGCGTTTCGTAGAACCATTCTGTACCGTTATATATACCTCTATCACGTAACCTCTGCCAGGAAGAATGTATCTGTTTTCTGTTACTCTGCCACATGCGACGTCGCCGCCACACCCGTTCCCGTTCACGCCATCCTCATCCGGTGATATCGATGACGCGCTTCGCTCATCGACGGTGGCAGAATCTCTGCTTATTTCTCTGGGCCGTCGGCCGAACGCCACCGGCGGCACGGCTGGCCATCAGTGCCAGCCTTCTCTTCGTCGTCCTGCTGGGCATCAATTGGGCCTATCACACATTCTACAAACCGACGGAATTGTTCTTTCCGGTGGAGAATGCGCTTACCAAGAGTCCCCGCGAGACCTGGCGAGAATACGGTGCGTTGTTTGAGGCACATTCGACAGCCATTATGACACCGGAACTGCTGGCCGCCTTGGCCCAAGCCGAGGGTTCCGGTAATCCCGTGGCCAGAACCTACTGGCGGTGGCGCTTCGTCTCGTCGAATCCTCTTGAGTGGTACCAACCGGCCTCGACGGCAGTCGGCATGCTTCAAATCACCGATGGCACGTTTCAAGAAGGGAAGCGTTACTGTATCCATAACCATGTGGTTGTTGAAGAGGGGCCCTGGCACAACTTCAACTCCTGTTGGTTCAACAGCCTCTATACCAGGGTCATCCCGGGCCATGCCATCGAGTTGACCGCAGCATACCTCGACCGTCACGTAACGAAAGCGGTCGGAGAGCGACCGGCGACGTTCCAACAAAAGCAGGACTTGGCCGCAGTCATCCATCTCTGCGGCGCCGGAGCGGGCCGTGACTACGCAAAGCGGAACTTTCGACTTCTGGCCCATCAGCGTTGCGGTGACCATGATGTAAAGATCTATCTCACGCGAGTCAAAGCCATGGAACGCATCTTTGCGATGTTGGCAGCCGGGTCGATTCCCGCCAATATCCATCGCTGAGCCGATCAGGCCGGTGCTACGACGATCTTCAGTCCTAGGGGGATGCCCAGTATTTATATGGCCAAGTGTAGGATCCAGTCTTAGAAGCATGGACCGCTTATTGTCAGCCGCCCTGGCCTTGACACTCCTGACGCCAAGTATCGGTTCGGCTGATGTCTTCAACTTGCAATCCAAGGAAATCCAAACAGATGCGCTCATCGGTCCGACCCTTCCCGACCATGAGACGCATAGTCGCCACACTGCGCTCGACAGCGGCAGCACGGTCCTGAATTGGGAAACCGGCGCCGGTCGCAGTTACTTCATTCCCGCCGGCGAGGTCCTCGCCTATCTATTCCTGCTGAACCAATACGACCGGCATTTTAGCGACCCCAAGAGCGCCTATCGCACGGACGGCGATACCATTTGGCAACATCTCACGGATTCCAAATGGGTTCTCGACAACGATCAGTTCTCCGTCAATCAGTTCCTGCATCCGTACGGCGGCAGCATTTATTATGGAATCGCTCGATCGACAGGCCTCAGTTTCTGGGAATCGTTGCTCGCTAGTTCTGCCGGAAGTTTCTTGTGGGAGATCGCGGGGGAAACCACACCGCCCTCGATCAACGACATGATCGCCACTCCCATCGGTGGGACCTTGTTGGGAGAACCGCTTTTTCGCATGGCGAGTCTGTTGCTCGAAACCGACGAGGGAAAACCCGGCTTCTGGCGCGAACTGGGTGCGGCGGTGCTTTCACCTCCTATGGGATTCAACCGTCTGATCTTCGGTGACCGCTTCGATACGGTCTTCCCGAGCCGTCAACCGGCCACGTTCTTGCGCCTGCGACTCGGCGGCATCGTCTCCACGAGCAGTCACAACGTTGCCTCGGGGGTTCGAGAGCACGGTGTTATCGGAGATGTCACGTTTACGTACGGTCTGCCCGGTCAGCCGGGCTATCGCTACACACGTCCGTTCGACTATTTTGACTTTCATGTCACGGCGGTTTCGACCAATACGCTGGAAAGCATCAATACGCGGGGCTTGTTGATGGGCACGCCCTATGCGTTTGGAGAGACGACCCGTGGAGCCTGGGGTCTGTTCGGCAGTTATGATTATATTTCACCGCAAGTGTTCCGGGCCTCCAGCGTCGCGCTTTCACTCGGCACCATCTGGCAATCCTGGCTGTCGCGTTCGATTGCTCTTCAAGGCGTGGCGCTTGCCGGTCCCGGCTATGGCGCGGCAGGCAGCATTCAGCGTATCGAAGAACGCGATTACCACTACGGAACGACAGGTCAAGGGCTCCTCGCGCTGCGGCTGATCTTTGGGGATCGCGCGATGCTCGACTTCACCGGCCGTGAATACTATGTCAGCGGTCTTCTATCCGCGGAGCCGCATGGGCAAGAAAACATTCTGCGCGGCGAAACTTCCTTGACGTTCCGGATCCTCGGCCCCCACGGCGTGGCGTTCCGCTATGCCGTCTCACATCGCGATGCCAGCTATCCCAACGTCGAATTTCGCGATCAGACGGTCGAAACGATCAGCCTCATGTATGTCTTTCTCGGGAAGACCGGGTTTGGAGCCGTTGAATGGCGATGAATTTCTAATGTGCTGGGAACCTTGGCGAGCGCATTCCAATGGCCAAAACACGGTGCCGTCATTACTGCGTAGAGAGAAAAGTCCACGCTCCGTTCACCACCTGAAGACAACACGACTCGGGCGCGCCGATAGCCATTCATGGTATGGTGGCCGCGCTTTGCGCGGCTGTACGAGGGTGCGTCTTCATGGGTTCGGATGGACCACCAGTATTACGCAAGACGGTTTTGGCCGGTGCGATCGGGAATGTGCTGGAGTGGTACGATTTCGCCCTCTTTGGATACTTCGCACCGGTCTTGTCTCGCCTCTTCTTTCCTGCTTCGGATCCGTCGTTATCCTTAATTGCCACGTTCGGCGTCTTCGCCGTCGGCTTCCTTGCCAGACCATTGGGTGCGCTGCTGTTCGGATACTGGGGCGATACCAGGGGACGACGAGCGGCCTTGGCCTGGTCCATTATCTTGATGGCATTGCCAACCTGCTTGGTCGGCTTATTGCCGACCTATGCGCAGGTCGGTCTTGCTGCACCATTGATACTCACGGCTCTACGCTTCCTTCAAGGTCTATCGGTCGGTGGAGAATTCACCGGCTCCGTGACCTTCCTGGTTGAGCATGCGGCATCGACTGAGCGGGGCTACATCGGTAGCTGGGCGGGGTTCAGCGCACAGATCGGCGCGCTGTTGGGCTCCGGTGTCGGCACCTTGATGACGGCGAGTCTCTCGTCGGATGATCTTCAGCAGTGGGGATGGCGCATCCCGTTCGTGGTGGGAAGTGTCATCGCGTTGGTCGGTTGGTATCTCCGGCGGCGCATTCCCGAGTCGCCGGCTTTTGAGCGGCTGCAACAAGCCGGTGTGGTGTCTTCCTCACCGGTCCGTGAGTTATTCAGATCGTACCGTGCGCCGCTGTTGCAAGTGATAGGGCTCGTCCTGTTGCATGGCGTCGGATTCTACATCTTCTATGTATTCCTCCCCAGTTATCTGACAAAAGTGACCGACCTCCCGATGGGAACGGCATTGCTGATCAATACGATGTGTATGGCTCTGTTGGCGATACTGATTCCGTGCATGGGCAAGCTGTCTGATCGAGTCGGGCATCGGTGGGTACTGGCCTCCGGGGCAGCGGGGCTGGCCCTTGGCACAGTCCCGTTTTTTTTGTGGTTGAGCAGCGGCCATCTCGCGTTGATCGTCACGGCCCAAGTCTTGATTACGGTGTTCGTGTCGGCTTATATGGGTCCGTTCTTTGCCATCGTGGCGGTTCTCTTCCCGGTCGCCCGACGCTATACAGGCCTCTCAACTTCCTACAATATTGCCTCGGCTCTGTTCGGCGGGACTGCACCGTTGGTGGCCACAGTGATAATGGAACGGAGCGGGAGTGTGCTTGCTCCGGGATGGTATGTCAGCCTGTGTGCCGTCCTGTCGTTAATCGCCCTGTCTACGATTCGTGAAGAGCTGAAAGAAACAGTCGAGGTTCAGATTGGAACTCATTGACGGTAGGGACTCAACATGCTGTATTTCATGAGCGATGCAGAGGCTGCATGACCCATCAGACCATTCCACCTCCCATCTTTTCCGGCCCACCTGTCTCTCGTTGGAGAGGTCCTTTTCCTCAACTTCGGCGAGACACTCTCGGCTTTCTCTTGCACTGCCACACTTACGGGGATGTGGTCAAACTCCCGATGGGGCTTCTTCTCGAACTGCTCTTGCGGCAGCGCGATGCCGCCATGTATGTGCTGAACCATCCGGCCGACGTCAAGCATGTGCTGGTGGCGAATCAAGACAATTATCGGAAGGCTCCGGTCGCTCCGGTTGAATCGCGCATCTTCGGCCGGGGCGTCCTCCATACGGAAGGCGATATGCATCACCATCAGCGGCGGCTGGTGCTTCCATTTTTTCATGGAAGTCACGTGACCGCGTATACCGACCTGATAACGAGCAAGACTCAAGACCTCTTGGGACACTGGCACGATGGGACGATCATCGATATCGGACAGGAAATGGCGTATGTCACCCTATCGGTGATTTGGCGTCTGCTCTTCGGACGCGAAGTCGGTGCCGAAGCCGATACCATACGGGAGACCATTGCGGTCGGCCAACGTTTAATCAAGCTGCAGTATGATTCGCTTCTCGCGGCCTTGATCCCACTGTGGGTGCCGACACCTGCTCATCGCCGGCTCACTCGTGGACTGTGCGCTATGGAGTCGATGATTCACCGGTTCATCGAGGAAAGGCGCGCGTCGTCTCATCGGAACGAGGATGTGCTGTCGCTATTATTGGCTGCGACGGATATGGACGGTCGGCAACTGAGGGATGAAGAGATCCGCGACGAACTCATGACGTTCTTGCTCGCCGGCCACGAAACCACCGCGAGTGCGCTGACATGGACTTGGTTTTTGTTGTCGCAATGTCGATCGGTATGGGAACGGCTTGCGTGCGAATTGAACGATGTTTTAGGTGACCGTCTCCCAACTGCCGCTGATGTGCCTCGTTTGCGGTATACGAAGATGGTCTGGAACGAGTCATTGCGCCTCTACCCTCCGGCCTGGAGCCTTCATACCCGTCTTGCCCGCACCCAGGACCACCTTCCATCCGGCGCAATACTGCCGTCGGGAGCGTGGGTCTTTATCAGCCCCTGGAGTCTGCACCGCAATGCACGATGGTTCCCGGATCCCAACCGATTTGATCCTGAACGGTTTTCGGAAGAAGCAAACCGGACCCGTCCACCGTTCAGTTACATCCCGTTCGGCGCCGGTGGACGTCGGTGCCTCGGAGAGTCTTTTGCGGAGTTGGAAGGACTATTGATCTTGGCGACGATCGCATCCAACGTTCGGTTGCGCCTGGTTGATGACCAGGTAATTCAACCGGAACCCGTCATGACGCTACGCCCGGATGTTCCGGTGCGGATGATCGTTCAAGAGGTTGCTATCGCGGAGTCGGTTCCCGTCCACGCCTAGATCACTCTGCTCGGATCCGTTCCTCCCTACTGGGCATCTTCTCATCGGTATGGTACAACTCGCGTCCGATTGCGTGAGAAAGGGCCGTTCGATGATGACGAGCAAAGTCTTCCCTTCCCTGCCCCTCATCTCCCTTGCCTTCATCTACTCGACCTTACTGTCAGGATGTCTCTCGCCGGTCACCTTGACTCGAGCCGTGATCGCCTATGATGACGCCATTACCGAGTCGCAATCGAAGCAACTGCTCGTGAACATCGCCAGAGCGCAGCACCATCAGCCGATTCACTTTACCGGGGTCTCCAATGTCGCGGCGACTTTCGATTTTCGTTTCACGGCCGGCGCCACTCCGGCTCTCGCCGGTTTGGCCAATACGCAGATCCTGCCGATCATCAGCGGAAGCGTGGCCGAGAATCCGACCATCAGCATTGCCCCGATTGAGGGGGAAGACTTTACCAAGCGCTTACTTACCCCATTCCAAGAATCCAAATTGACGCTGCTCCTACGGCAGGGCGTCGATATCGATCTCCTCATCCGCCTGATGGCCAAGGAGCTTCGGTTGAAAGGAAACGGGGGTGCTATCGCCTATCGGAATAATCCGTCCGACAAGGTCGGTTATGAGATGTTCCGGCGTGTGGTTCTTCATCTCTCCGCCGTTCAAGATCACAATAGTCTGTATGTCGAACCGTTGCTCATCGAGCGAAGCTGGACCATCCCCGCCGACTCGGTCACGGCGGAAGGATTCAAAGCGCTCGAACTGGAATACCAGGTGACGTATAACAGGCAAAACAAGACGTACACATTGCGGAAACAAGTTGAAGGCGGCACGCTGATCACCAATTACGACCCCGATTCGCTATCAAAAGAAGAGCGGCTTCGCTTGCAGCGGGAGGACGAACAGGTGCTGATCAATGATGTGACGTTTGATATCCGTCCGGGACATTATGGCGGCGAGTGGCCGCTTAGAGGCGGCTTTCGATTGCGCAGCTTCAACGCGATGTTGAACTTTCTGGGTCACTCCATCGCCGAGGAGCCGGAATACCATGTCGACAAAGATCCCCGCACTCCGGAGGTCGCGGAGAATCCCGTCAAGGCGATGGATCTGATCGTGTCACCGTCAGTGCCGACGGGATTGGATCTCGTGATGAAATCCCATG
>JAICUC010000228.1 GCA_025936075.1 Nitrospira sp.
ATGCTGAACAGCCCGAATCCCGATGACCCAGGCTCGGGCGCAGCGACCGCCGTATGATCGAACCCATGTCCGCCGTCCGTGACCGTAATATGCAGTTCAGTGGGGGTGGTGGCCACCGCCACAATAGCGCGATTCGTGTCCGCATGCTTCACGATGTTGAGCAGCAATTCTCGAACGGACTGAAAGACCAAAATCGCTTGATCGTCCGGGAGATTGATTCGGTCCGATCCGACCTGCACGCCCACGGTCAATCCATGGGTGCGCATGTGTTCGGACAACCATTGGAAGGCATGAGACAATCCGAATTCTTGCAGCGAGGGCGGCGCGAGGTCGGCAATGAGCGTGCGTGTATACCGCAGGGATTCGTCGAAAATCTGGTCTAATTCGGCGAGCAGCGTCGTTCCCGGCTCCTTCGCGACACAGGCCACGGCTTGCCGCAGCTTCATGCGTCCCGCGACGAGCAATTGAGCCAAATAGTCGTGGAGGTCGCCGGCGAGCTTGCGCCGCTCCCGCTGCTCCGTCAACGTCAAATCGCTGGCGAGCGCGCGCAACCGTTCTTGAGAACGTATGAGTTCTTCGGTCCTCGCCTGGAGGGCGGCATGGGCGGCCTGATTGTCGTCGCGCAACCGCTTCTTCTCGAGCACTTGTCCGACGGCGGATCCCAACCGTTCGATGCGATCCTTCATGATGTAATCCGCCGCGCCATGGTGCAACAAGGCCACGGCTTGCTCTTCGCCGATGGAGCCGGACACGATGACGAGGGGAATATCGAGCTTGCGCTGCTGCAGACAGGAGAGGGCCTTCATCGCGTCAAAGGACGGCATCGAATTGTCGGAAAGAATCAGGTCATATGGCCGATCGAGACACTCCAGCAATGACTCTTCCGTCTCGACGCGATCCCAGACGAGATCGAATCCGGCCTGTTTCAATTCACGCACCATCAATTCGGCATCCGTGTCCAGATCTTCCAGCAGCAACACTCGCAACGGTTGAGCCATACGCCCTCCCACATCGGGCACATTCAACAGATTCACTCCGGCCTCTGATTGAGGATCATCCAGTACAGATTCAGTTGCTTCACGGCCTCGACGAATTGATGGAAATCCACCGGCTTCACGATATAGCTGTTGACGCCCAACTCGTAACTCTTGATCACGTCCTGTTCCTCACGCGACGACGTCAACATGACGACGGGAATGGATTTTGTCCGGTCATCGCTCTTGCAGCGGCGAAGGACTTCCAGCCCGTCGACTTTCGGCAACTTGAGGTCCAAAAGAATCAATTTCGTTTGTTCGCACGCGTTATGCCCACCATAGGCGCCCTTACCGAACAGGCAGTCCAGCGCTTCCGCGCCGTCCCGCACCACATGAATATGATTCGCGAAATGATACTGCCGGAAGACCCGCAGGGTCAGCTCCGCGTCATCATCATTATCCTCGACCAACAAGACCGAGATGTTGTCCGGCACCGTCCTGTTCATGAATGCTCTCCAGCGTGAAATAGAATGTCGCGCCCTCGTCCAGTTTTCCCTCGGCCCACACCCGGCCCCCGTGACGTTGGACGATACGGTGCACCAGCGCGAGCCCCACGCCGGTCCCCTCGAAATCCTCCGCCCGATGCAGCCGCTGGAATACGCCGAATAGTTTGCCCGCATATTGTTGATCGAACCCGACCCCGTTGTCTCGAATCCAATACACCACGCTGCTCGGCTGCTGCTCGTCCTGGTGCCATCCGATTTCGATCCTGGCCGCTTGGCGTGGGCTGGAGTATTTCCAGGCATTGGAGAGAAGGTTCACCCACACCTGCTTGACCAGACGGCGATCGGCCAGACATTTGGGCAGATCATCGACGATCAATTCCACGGATCGATCCGGATCCTGTCGCCGTTGTTCAAGCCATACCTCCCGAATGACCCGCCGGATATCCACCGCCTGCCGATCGAGCGTCGATCGGGACAGTCGTGAAAATTCCAACAGGTCGTCGATCAGCTCGCCCATGCGACTGGCGCTTTTTTGGACGACGTTCAGACATCGCTGCGCCTCCTGAGGCAAGGATGGGCCGAAGTCCTCGACCAGCATCTTGGCGAATCCGTTGATCGACCGAAGCGGCGCGCGCAGGTCGTGCGACACGGAATAACTGAACGCCTCCAGCTCCTTATTGGCCTCCCGTAGCGCGCGCTCGGCCAGTTTCCGTTCCGTGATATCACGGGCGATGGAGGAGATGCCGAGAATCGTCCCCGTCGCATCCAGAATCGGCGAGATCGCCAAGGACACATCTATCGCGCGCCCGCTTTTGTGCCGCCGCACGGCTTCCCGTTGCTCGACTCGTTCGCCCAATCGAATACGATCCAGGATTTGCTCTTCCTCTTCCACGCGATCGGGAAACAGCAGGCGGGTCACCGGTTGCCCGATGATTTCTTTCGCCTGATACCCGAACAGCCGTTCAGCGCCGCTATTCCATGTCGTAACGGTCCCATCAAGTGTTTTGCTGATGATGGCATCGGGGGATGACGTGACGATGGCGGCGAGCCGAGCCGTGGCCTTTTCAGCTCGTTTTCGTTCCGTCACATCGCGAATGACGACGGCGTGAGCCCCTGCTTGCTCATCCCGGAGAGCGGTGATCGTGATATTCGCGATGAACCGCGCGCCGCTTTTTTTCATCATCTGCCGATCGATATCGGTTCGCGCCGCCAGTCCCGCCGCCGCCTCAGTCGCCTGTTGCAAGTCGCTCTCAGGTCGGCGTAATGCGACATCGCCCGGAGCATACAAACGCGTGTAGGGTTGGTCGAGGATCTCTTCGCCGCGATAACCCGTCAGACGCTCCGCTCCAATGTTCCAGGTGGCCACTTTGCCGTCGACGTCCACCAAGAAAATTGCGTAATCTTCAATCCCCTCGACCAGCTGCCGGAATCGCTCCTCGCTCTGCCGCCTGGCCTGTTGCTGGGCCCATTCTCGAAGCTGAAACAATTCGACGAACGCGTCCACTTTGTGCCGGAGAATGTCGGGCTGGACCGGCTTGACCAAGTAGTCCACGGCCCCGCTCGATAGCCCTCGCACGATGTGCGCATCCATCGTGTCGACGCCGGACAGGAAAATGATGGGAGTGAAGCGTGAACGGTCCCGTTTCCGAATCAATGTGGCCAGTTCAAAACCATCCATCTGCGGCATCCGGACGTCGAGAACAATGACCGCGCAATCATGACGTAGCAGATGCCGCAACGCGTCTTGGCCCGTTTGCGCAGTCAGGACTGTGCGGCCGGGACCTTCGATGAGAGACGCCATGGCGAAAAGAATGCCGGGGTCGTCATCGACGAGCAGAATAGGCGCGGGAATCTCGTTCAGCGCGGAATTGTCCGCCGTGTCGGCCGGCGAGACGGACATCTTCCTGGACCAGTTCATCGGCGCCTCGGACACGATCGTCAGATCCTCACTTTTTTCTTACCGAAGAGCCAGATGCGCATGAGGGCGAGCAGTTCTTCCGCATTGACCGGTTTGGCGATGTAATCGGACGCTCCCGCCTGCAAGCACCGCTCCCGGTCTCCCTTCATGGCCTTGGCCGTCAAGGCCAAAATCGGGAGCAACCGATGCGCCGGATTGCTGCGAATGCTGCGGATCGTTTCATACCCGTCCATTTCCGGCATCATGATATCCATGAGAACCATGTCGAGGTCCGGATCCGATTCGACCAGTTCGATCGCTTCTCTGCCCGTTTCGCAACTCGTGACGGCCATGCCGTGCAGTTCGAGCAAGCTCGTGAGCGCGAAGATGTTGCGGACATCGTCGTCCACGACCAAGATTTTCTTCGCGATGAGCGAGTCGTCGCTCTGCCGTACCCGTTGAAGCATCGCCCTCTTCTCCGGCGCCAATTGTGCCGTGAGGAGATGGAGGAAGAGTGTCGCTTCGTCCAGCAACCGTTCCGGCGACTGCACGCCTTTGAGCACGATGCTTTGGGACAAGTCCCGAAGCCGCAGTTCCTCCTCGCCGGTCAATTCCTTCCCGGTGAACACGATGACCGGCACATCCCGCAGCGAGGGTTCTTGTCGGATGCGCTCCAGGATGTCGAATCCCGACATATCCGGCAGCCGCAAATCGAGCACAACCGTGTCGAAGGGACGGCTCGTCAGCGCTTGCCAAGCCTGTGCGCCGTCCGCGGCGGTCTCGATATCCACATCGTCATGTCCGAGGAGCAGCGACAAACTTCGGCGTTCGATCTCGTTGTCCTCCACGAGCAACAACCGCTTGCGGCGCGGTTGCGTAAATGCCGCCAATCGATCGAAAGCCTCTCCCAACTCTTGCGTCGTCGACGGTTTCAAAATATAGGCGTAGGCCCCGTGGCCTAAGCCGTGTATCCGCTCTTCCTCGACGGTCAGGATTTGAACCGGGATGTGACGTGTCTCCGGATCCTGCTTCAGGTGGCTCAACACCGTCCACCCCAACATGTCGGGAAGAAAAATATCGAGCGTCATGGCCACAGGGTTATATTGACGGGCCAATGAGAGCGCCAAGCGCCCGTATGCGGTCACGATCCCCTTGAAGCCTTTCTCGCGTGCCAAACCCAGGAGCACTCTCGCGAAGTGGGGATCGTCTTCCACGATCAGAACGGTCGGTTCGCCGGGGACCAATGTTTCACGGTCATCGGCGATGTCGTCGAGTCGCTCGGCCTGTTGAACCAGCACTTGCTGGACCAGCGACGAAGCCTGCCGGTTCAATCCGGCATCCTCACGACGGGAACCGACCGCGTCTCCCATGTATGTTTCAGGCAGATACAGTGTGAACGTGCTCCCTTCGCCCGGCACGCTGTTGAGCCGGATTTCTCCCCCCAGGAGCATGGCCAGTTCTCGGCTGATGGCGAGGCCGAGACCGGTGCCTCCGTACCGCCGGCTGGTGCCGGCTTCGGCTTGTTGAAACGCCTCGAAGATGATCTTTTGTTTTTCTTGCGGGATGCCGATGCCGGTGTCTTGCACCTCGAACGCAATCACGGAGGGGACGCCGGAGAGGATCTGATGATCCACACTCCACCCGGCGATCGCCCGCCTGATGCGGAAGGTCACGTGTCCGTGCGACGTGAACTTGAAGGCATTGGACAACAAATTCTTCAACACCTGCTGCAGCCGCTTGAAATCGGTGACCATGTTCCGGGGAAGCGTCGCATCGATCTCCACGTGGAACGCCACATGCCGCGACTCGGCCACATGCCGAAATCCGCGCTCCGCCGCTTCGCGAACCCTCACGAACAGCACCTGCTCCGGCTCCACTGTGACGGTGCCGGATTCGATCTTGGACAGATCGAGAATGTCGCTGATCAAATTGAGCAAATCCGCGCCCGCGGCATGGATATTTTTGCCGAATTCCACCTGCTTCGCAGTGAGATTGCGTTCGGTGTTGTCGCTGAGCTGCTGCGCGAGAATGAGGATGCTGTTGAGGGGTGTCCTCAATTCATGCGACATGTTGGCGAGGAACTCCGACTTATACTTCGAGGCGAGGGCCAGCTCACCGGCTTTTTCCTCCAATGCGTGTCTGGCTTGCTCGATCTCGTGATTCTTGCGTTCCACTTCGGCGTTCTGCTCCGCCAGTTGTTGGGCCTTCTTGCCCAATTCTTCGTTGGTTTGCTGAAGCTCTCCCTGCTGCGTTTGCAGCTCGCCCGCCAACTTTTGAGATTGTTGCAGCAACCCCTCGGTTTTCATGGTGGCTTCGATCGTATTCACGACCACCCCGATGGTTTCCGTCAACTGCCCGATCAATGCCAGATGTGTCGGCGTAAATTCCGTCAGGGACGCCAACTCGATGACCGCTTTGGTCTGTCCTTCGAACAACACAGGCAACACGACCAGCATCTTCGGAATGGCCTGTCCCAAACCGGATCGGATCGTCACGTAGTTAGGAGGAATGTCCGTCAACAGCAACCGGCGTTTTTCCAAGGCACACTGGCCCACCAGGCCGTTACCGAGAGGGATGTCGCGGACCCCGTTCAGCGGTTGATCGGCTGCGTAACTCGCCAACGGCTTGAGTATTGACGTTCCGTCCATCGTTTCCATTTGATACACGACACCGTACTGGGCATTCACGAGCTGAGTCAATTCCGACAACAACATCTGTCCCACGGTGACCA
>JAICUC010000332.1 GCA_025936075.1 Nitrospira sp.
GCACGCCTCGGGGTCTCATGTCAGTTTTCCCGCGATTCCCAAAGCCAGCTTGGAAATTTGCGCGGCAGCCTTGATGACGGCGGCCCGTTTTTTGCGCGAGGCTGCATCGAGCACGGCTTCCTTCATCAGCTCTTTGTAAGTTTTGATCTCGTCTTTACTGAAAGGAACGATCTGCGCGATGGTCTCATTGTTAAAGGTGTTGGCGATCTGCAAATAGAGATTAGAGATCTCCGCTGCATAAATGCCCCGGCGCAGCGGGTCATTCCTGTAGGTCTCGAATTTCTTCCGCAGGGCGGCGACTGCTTCCAGAAGCGCTTTCTGCCGGACCTTCGTTTCATCCTGTTTTCCTACCACGAATTCGACGACACCTAACTGATCGACCAACACCTTGGCTTCCTCACGGGCATGGTCCACGTGGGCCGCGAGATCGGTAATTTCCTGATGCGCGCTCTCGGCGGTTTCCATTAATTGCTTGATCAGGCTATCGTTGTTTTCCAGAAAGCCCACGACCCCGGCCATGCTGGTCTCCATGGTGCCTCCTCTATTGCCCGTCGTCTTTTTTCAACCTGTCTAGCAGATCGACCAAGTCCGCAGTAAAGGTATGGGCCCGTTCCAGCGCCCTCATCCGAACGATGCGAGAACCCGTCACTTCTTCCAAGGCATCGTTGACGGTTCGTGAGTGGCTCAACACCCCCATGATGCGCTCGGATTGTCCCGGAGCCTGTTCGATCAATGCCGATACAAATTCCTCGTCGACGGATGATAGGGCCGATTTGCCGGCATAACGTTTCAATTGTGCATGGAGCGCCGCTGTCCGTTTCCACGAGTCGTTCAGGGCATTGGCTATATCGCGCAGGCCGCAAAAATCTTCTTCAAATTGATCCCATACGGATTTTTCCAATCCCTGATACTCGACCACGTACATGTGCCCGACCAGATAGGCCGCCGCGTACGCCGCCTCGCCTTTTTTACTCGCGATATTTCGGTACGAAGAGAGCACGAATTGATGCTTGGCTTCCTGCGCTTGCAATGCCTTGAAACTCTCATGAAGAGAGTTGCGCGCCTGCTCCAAGAACTTGATGCGGGCCTCGGTTTCTTTCTGGAATAAGTCGATATTGGTTTGGGCCGCATCGATTTTCGTGCCTTCCTTCTGAAGGAGGTCACGGACCGCATCGCTGTGAATCGAGTGGCAGCCCACGAGGCTCACGAGAATCAGCCCGATGCTCACGACTGCGATTTGTCGTCCCATCATGCCGGCCTCCTTCCTTGTCACATGTCCAGGCGCATCACCGGCGCAGCGTCCGCACGGCCTCTGCTATCGACTGCATCTCATTGCGGGGCAAGGTGACATCAATGTCCAAGTATTGCTTGATGATGGCGTTGATCCGCCGCACGGCTTCGACGTTGGTGCGATACTGATCGAACACCGTCAGATCGACCGTCGATGAGGCCTGCGAATCTTTCGCAACGCGCTGTTCGACTCGACCGACCAGTTCAGGCAATTTTTGCAGGAGATTGTTCATGTCTCCCATACCCGCCTGGAAGACGACCTGTCCGGTGGGACCCTTTCGCTCGGGGAGATTCTTGAGTCGAATCTCATTGATGAGTGTAATGGTCTCGGGGCCCAGCAGATCGGCATCATCCTTCGCCAGCTCGGCATCGCCGACGTCGGTCAGTTTGGGATTCGTGGTGGCCCATTGCAACGCCAGATTGAGCGTGAGCCTGGTTTGGACATACCGGTACCACTGCTGATGTCGTTCGGTGATGTTACCGACCAACTCACGATACTGCTGCATCAGCCGTTCGTTCTCGGCATAGGCTTGATCCTTATCGATCAAGGCCTGTTTGATTTCCGGAGGAGTCGTACAACCGATATAGATCAGACTCAGCGCGACAAGAAGGGTGGGCGCCGCTTTCATGGTGATTCCTCCTTCCAACTCACGCCTGGAACGAGCACAAACAAGAAAGCAACCGGCCTACCGTCTACAACCTGTTGGGGAGCGGCCCAAGGTTAACGAGAACAAAAAACGATTGCAAGGGGAATATCGGGTATTTATGTATTTTGATGTCTGAGAAACAGGCAAACTAGTACAGACCGGTAGATTTCCTAGGGGAGCCCTCGTATGATTTCTTGATAGTACTCATCGAGCACCGCCGCACGAACCTCTTCTTCAATGACCAGCTGCCGCTGATCGAAGGTGTTGGCGCAGTACAGATAGTGCTGACCGCGGAAGCGTCCACGTTCGACATGCACTTGCCGACCATCGCGTGCTTGACGGGTGGTCTCTCTGATGACTTCTCGGTCTTTCAGTTGTTCCCAAGTCACTTGTGCCGAAGGCCAATGATTTTCGTAGAGCGGCGCGTTGACCGCGCCCGCCGACATCGAAACGGTGTGATGATCGAAATGCTGCCCCTGATCCTGTTCCGGCTCCTCATCCCAATCTAAAGTCGCCTCGCCTCCGCGATCCAGCACGTACAATGGTCCGTCGTCCACCACTTCTTCGACCGTTCGGTAGCGGATCGGGGCTGGGCGTTCGACGAGCCGCAGTCCTCTGTTCGCCAACGCGCGCTGAAACGGCACTCTTCTGGCCAACTGCCGCGTTTTCTCACTCACGATCATGCGGCCGGATGAGTTCAGGACCCGGCACAGCCGGTCCAGTCGAATCGCAAGCCCTGTCCGCCGTTCGAACGTCAGCTGCTGCGAAGGATTGTGTGCTCGTTCAAAGGTTCGCCAATTCCGGCTCGGAAGACCTCGGTCTTGTTCAGCCTGCACCAGCGCGTGGGTCGCCACCACGAGATCGTACGAACCTGAGAGCGGCTCAACTTCCGTATCCACACACTCAAATCGGAGGTTGCGCAGCCCAAGCTTGTCGGCCCTTTCCCGTGCGACGACGATGGAAGCGGATGACCGATCGACACCCATAAAATTCTTCTCCGGGAAGAGACACGCATAGAAGATCGTCAGCACTCCGATGCCGCAACCAAAATCGAGGACGTCTTCCGCTTGGCCGAAGTGGGCCGTCGTCCGCATACCGATCGCCTCATAGTATTCATAGCGTTGGCTATAGAGAACCGGGTAGATCGTGGGATGTGCGGCTACATCATAGAACATGATTTCATCACGGCGATCACCGTGACGTTTTTGTTCGGCATGGAAAGTGAGCCGCTTCAGATCTTCCGATGGAAGCCGCTGTCGCTGCCATGCGAAATAATCCCGGTCCGATGAGAAGTGTCTGAGCCCCCACCACGCAAGATGCTCCCGAAGCGCTAGCCGTAGGGAATCAGAGGCCATTGTAATACGTTCGCTCAAAACGGTTGCCCGCACGGAGGTCCGCGACGCGAAGAATAATGAGGTGCACGGCGCGATGAATAAAGAGCGCCACGTCTGTGCGCGCCGGCGAGTCGGTGAGCGCCCAGTGTCTTAAGGGCGAGGCGTAGTCCTTTTTCATCCGGCACTCCGAGCAGCCGGAGTTGCCCTGTCTCGCTTCGGGACGTCGAGTGATTCGAGCGACTGAGAACGATGCAGAGAGAAATTCAGCTGCGTCTATGGGCGTTTCAGCATGATGGCATCGAAATACGCTTCCGGCACCGGATGCGGAAACCGAAGCTGGCCCGACCCGAACGCCACATACTTCTCACAGGTCAATTGCTCCAGACCGATCGGCCCCTTCGCATGCAGCTTCCCTACGCTCAAGCCTACGTCGCTGCCCATCCCGAAACTATCGCCAGCATGGAGTCTGGTTGACGCATTCACCAGCACCGCACCGGCATCGACCTCCCTGGTGAATCGCATGGCGGACTCGTAGCGCGTGGTGGCGATTCCGGCGGTGAGGGAGGGGCCATGCATTCTGATATGAGCCAGCGCCTCATCGAGGTCTTCGACCATTTTGACAGCCAGGGTCGGACCGGCGAACTGAGTCCGCCAATCCGCATCCGTCGCCGGAATGATCGCGGTATGCCCCGTCATTGCCATTTGTCCCATGAGCGCGACCGTCTTAGGGCAC
>JAICUC010000151.1 GCA_025936075.1 Nitrospira sp.
ACCCCGCCTACCCGCTGCAGGGCATCGGTCCCGGCAGGCTGAAGTTGATCTTCGCCGGAGCCGAAGAGATAGCTGGACGCCAAGTTGATGAGAAGACGCTCGCTGCTTAAATTGACGGTAATGTCACCCTTGTCGATCTCAGGACGAAGGGCTCGGAGCAACCCGCGCTGTGCCTCTTGCAACTTCGCCGTTTCTGCGGACAAATCGCCTCGAAGTCCGGCGAGTTCTTTGTCACGATCGGCCACCTGACTTTCCAGATCCGCCACACGTTGCTTCGCCGCCGCTAATTGCGCCTCCGACTCCGCCGCCAGCCGGTCATGATCATCAATGTGCCGCCTCGCCGCGGCCAGTTCCTCCGCGAGCCGATCCTTGTCTCCTTGCGACTGGCTCAAGTCGCTCTGTGCCGCCGACAGTTGACTGGAGAGTCTCGAAGAATCGCCGGTATCGGCACGTAGCGCATCGAGCTCCCGCTCCCGGTCAGCGAGTTGCCGTTCCAAGTCGCTGACGCGGCTGCTGAGAGCATTATTTTGTCTCCGTGCTGCTTCCAGTTCGTCAGCCAGTCCGTTACGCTGTCTCTCAAGATCCGCAAGGCGAGCCGCTGTTTCTTGAGCTGCATCCGGCACCACCGCTTTCGCCGTTGAGGGGCACCCGCTGTCCTGGTAATAGCCGTACCATTTCTTGTC
Source organism: Nitrospira sp. (assembly GCA_025936075.1). GTDB lineage: Bacteria > Nitrospirota > Nitrospiria > Nitrospirales > Nitrospiraceae > Nitrospira_D. Next base: position 684 of record JAICUC010000151.1, read on the forward strand.
GATACAGACGGTCGGCTGCTTGATATAAGAGGTAGGATGGTTCTTAAGCGACGAACAGCCGGCAAGCACGACCAAGCCTATCAGTACCGTCAAGCTCTTGCGCGTACGCATAGTGATCTCCTTCTTCTCTGCTTGCGCGGTGGATTCCTCGCAAGAATTTGGTTGACTTTACTGACGACTCTTGAGCAGATCACGAATCTCCATCAATAGTTTCTCCTCATTCGTCGGCGGTGGCGGGACGGAAGGCGGCGGTGGAGGCGCCTCCTTCTTAAACCGGTTGATCTGTTTGACCAACATAAAAATAACGAAGGCGATAATGAGAAAGTCGAACACGCTTTGCAGAAAGACTCCATAATTGAGCGTCGGAGCCCCCGCAGCTTTCGCCGCGGCTAAGGAGGGAGGTGATGTTCGGGACAAATCGATGAACAGACTGGAAAAGTCTACTTTGCCCATCAACAACCCCAGAGGCGGCATCAGGACATCGCTGACTAGCGACGAGACGATCTTGCCGAACGCTCCTCCTATGATGACACCGATCGCCATATCCAGGACGTTCCCCTTCATGGCGAACTCTTTGAATTCTTTCAGCATGGTTCTTCTCCTCTGAGTAGTATCGGTGCGATATGGCCCACCAACCTATCGTTTGCGGGTGGTGTCGAAGGCATATCCCAACGTGTATAGGTACAGATTGTCCGTCTTTACGGTACCGGGCGCCGGGCGATTATTGTAGCGAGTAGTCACCTGAAGCCCGCTCGCCAACCCTTCCCAAATCTTAAATCGAATCCCGTTATCCATCGTCAAGTAGAAATCCGCGAAGTTTTGCATCGAAGGAAACATCTCGTGGTTGTGATAGATCGTGATGCGATCGTTGAACAACGGCCAATTCCATTTCGTCGATACCCGTCCGCGGAAACTGGATTTATCCGCTACAAGGGTGTTGTCGCGGAAATCTTCGTTGAAATACGCCGGACCGGCTTCCGTATAGAGGGTCATATCTTTGAAGATGCCGTTATAATCTCCCCGATCGATCCATTGGTACCCAGGCCCGCTCGCGATTGCCGTACGCAATTTTAGGTTCTGAAAAAAATCGTATTCGACGTAGGTCGATGCGAACCAGAAAAACCGTTTGGTAATGAAGAAATCGAGCTTGATCGTTCCTTTGGCATTGCGTGTATTGAGGCTCCCGTTGTCGTCCCCATAGACATAGCGCCCCAGCATGGTCAACCGCAGCTGTTCACTCCGCGCCACGAAGTCTCCGACCACGGTGACGTTGCGGAGATGACTGTTTCCCGTCGATTGCGAGTATGCGGCGTTGACACTGCCCGTGTAGATAATCGGCGGTTGGACGACCGGGTTCACTTGGGTGACCGTGTCCATCGGCACCGCCATCGTGCTTCCGATGGGTACGGCCTTCAGGTTCATCATTCCCGGCTCGCTCTCTTCCACGGTGCCGACAAGCACGGTCCCTTCCTTTAAATGAAAGGGAATCGGATGAGTAATCGTCAGCTTACTGACCTCCGCCCATTTGACTTTGATGATGTCCGCCGCCAGTGTGTTCTTGATCTGTAATAACCCATCCGTCATCTCTATCACTTCGCCATAAATCACACTGCCGTCTTTCAAGGTCACGACATCCACGAGCGGAGTCGGTGTTGTCGGGATCATTCCATCGTCGGCAAACGCAGAGTGCGCCAACATGATCAGACCAAGCATTGCGACCGCCATCATCGACCGCTTCATTTATTCTCCTTCACGTGGATGGATACTTATCTAAAGTTACCAATGCGAGGTATGTACCGTGTTTGCGCGCGACAGTGCAATACTCTCATCCCATTCTTTCTCATGTTGGGCTGGGAGACTACGACATCGGCGAATTGACCGTTAACGGTCGTTCACCATGCGGACGGTAAGACTTGCAGAGGGAAGCGCGATCCCACGTTCTTGAAATCGTTGAAGAATCAATTTGTTCAACTCGCCTTGCGTCGCACCGTAATTTGCCGCAGCCGTCCAAGGTTCTACGGCAATAGCCACCGTCAGAGAGGACTCCCCAAGAGATGACACTCCTACTGAAGGAACCGGGTCTTTCATGACCGATGGGTGTCGATCAAGGACATCCCGGGCTTGAAGAATGGCCTCATCGAGATTCACGTTTGGTGACACGGGAATGGTCAAATGCAGCTGACGGATCGTTCCGAAATTGTGCAAAATTTCTCCGACAATTTTCCGATTGGGGATGATAACGCGGGAATGATCCGCATGCATCAGCGTCGTCGTGAAGATATCGATGACCACGACATCACCGTGGACACCGAGCAACGAAATATGCTCGCCGACCTTATAGGGCTTGCTGAAGATGATCGAGAGCCCGGCCATTACATTGCTCAACACACCCTGCAGGGCCAAACCGATACCCACTCCCGCGACCCCGAGACCGGCAATCAGAGGAGCAATGGGCACACCGAGTGTCTGGAGGGCAATCATCGCGGTAAACAGCATCACCACGATTTTGACGATGCGAACCAGAAGCAGCCGCAACGGGGGCTCAAGGGTCTGCCGTTCGAGCGCCTGCTGCGCAAAATTCCCCGCCCAGCGCGATGCCATGATACCGGCGAAGAGGATGCCGAGGGCGACCGCCGCCTGCAGCCCATACTGCACGGCATAGTGAGTGAGCGTATCAACGACATTCATAGGGGTTAATCTCCTTTAGGGAGCTCGCATCTTTGGCACATTGATCCTGACATTACGAGAACGTGGTGGTAGGCTTTATCAACAGTCTGCTATCGTCCGAAGAGTCCTTTCAGAAGCTCCTGTCCCTCTTTCTTCAAGTCCGCCGGTGTTTTGGTTCCTTTGATCAACCCATCGACCGCTTCTTCCACCTTCTTCTTCATCTGCTCCTGCACTTTCCCGGTTACACCTTTGAGGTCCACTCCATAGGTCGGCGCCTGTGCGGTGCCGGCAATCGTGAGCGGAAGACTCAACCGGCCGTCTTTGACGGTGAGTTTCATGACAGGTGACGAGGCGGCGATCTTCTGACTCAGATCCTGTGACAGGGTGAGATTCACGGCGAGATTCAATCGTTGATCGAACCCGATCGTGCCGCCGCCCGTCGCCTGAAAATCATGACTATCCATGAGCAGACGCTGCACGTTGATGATCCCTTGCCTGATGGCGAAATCCGTCTCGATTGTCGAGAATGCGGTCGCCTTGGCATTATCGAGTGAAATGCCGGCTACCTTGAGAGCGGAGACGACTTCCTGAAGAAGATTCACCCCTTCGATTTTCCCGTCCTTCACCGCCATGTGCCCGGTTCCTTCCAATGCCTTCGTCAGGTCCGGCATGGAGAATCCCTTGCCTTGCACAGAAAGGTCGGCTCCGGCTGTGCCGCTGACGGAGATCGGAGTCTCCGCGACAACATTGAGCGCCGTCCCGAGCTGCACTCCTTGAACCGTGACGCCACCCTTGAAAGGCGGCGCCTCAGACCCGGCGACCAGCTTTCCCTGCCCCTTCACCTGGCCATCGAATAGTTGGAACGACAGCATATTCAGCTTGGCTTCCTGTCCCCTCACTTCCGCCGCGATCTGGAAATTCTTGATGTCGATCGGCTCTTTCAGGGAAAGCGAAACCGGAAGGTTCGCAGTATTGATCACCGGCGAAGTGATGTAGATATTGGCGTCGTTTCCGGCGGCGTTGCCTGTAATCGTAAAGTCCGTCTTCCCCACACCCAACTCAAAATTGATCGCCTCGATATCCATTGTTTCTCTCAGCGGACCGAATGCACCGTCGAGCTTCACCGGCAGATTGAACGGCTGCACGAGCGAGAGGAAATGCAGGTTCGGAGTTTGACCGAGCCGAACGCCTCGAAGGAGTATCTCCATATCTTGCAACTCATATTCCGTCGGCTTGGCGGCCGACAGATCGCGATACGTCAATTTCCCGTCATCGAGGGAGACTCGGTCCACGGCCAACAGCGCAAGAATCTTGAGCGGTCCCTCCGTCGAAGGAATCGGAGCACGCGACGGCTTTTCCGGCAGCGCCACGCCTTTGCGACCGATGGTGGAGACATTCAAGACTCCGTTTTTGTTCTTAATGACCGTAATGACCGGCTGATGAAGCGTGATGTCTTCCACCTCGACCTTGCCGCTCAGCAACGGCATCAACTTCACACCCACATCCAATGAGGCGAGCGACGCAAACGGACTTGAACCAAACGCCGGATCGTCCAGTACCGTGAACCCTTCCACTCGCGCACCGATGCTGGGCCAGATCGTCAAGCGAATATTTTGTAGCTGAACCTTGCGATTGAGAGCATCTTCGATGAGCGGCTTGTACTGGTCTTGATATTTATTGAGGTCGATCAGGAAAGGAAGGGCGATCACAACGCCGACAAGGAGAACGACCAAAACGAGCAGAACTACCAGAATTTTCATCGTGATCGCCTCCAGTTAAAAATGGAGTATATAAATGGATTACTGACGAGTCAAACGAAGGGAGGTCCTTGCTCTCAGCCACTGTTTTTGGCGATTGTCCTGGGATGGAAGGGGCGAGGTGATTGACGACTTCTGCGCGATTCCCTGCCATCAGTCGTGCCGACGTCCAGTCTTTTTTGGATAATGAGAGTGTTGGCAGACAGCACGCAATCGCCATAATCAGCTATCGCTCACTCCACAACCGTAGAAAAGTGTTGACAGAGTCGTCAATCCGTTTACTGATTGGTCTCTTCAATAATTATTTTTCTAATTCCTCAATGGCTACCAGGATCTAACGGCTAATGTGCGGAAGAAGAAGATGTAAAAGCATCGTCGATTAGGATCTCGATTTGTCGCCCTACACCAAATGTTCCTCATAGATCTGCAGGACCTGATAAATAAAATACCCTTGTTTGTCTACTGCGACACCGATAACATAAAGCTTTGAGGACATTAGCACCTTGGGAGAAAAAAGTGGAGCAGGTCCTGGTCCAAGGTCAATTCCCAAGCCTTCCATTTTGGATGACTTTAAGTACCTGGGCGCATTTTCTGGTGAGAAACGCTGGGCATCACAAGATGGCTCCCGCTTCTATACTTGGGATAAACTGCATGGAGAAATTGAAGTGTTCAACAAGAGGGGACATCATCTTGGAGCCATTGATCCAATTCACGGAGGACTTATCAAAGCAGCGGTAAAGGGGAGAAGAATTGATGTCTAGCTTTATCGAAAAATGCGTCCTCGGAGAGGTCCTCCTAGAAGAAATCGACGATTTTGTCGAACGATGGCACTCTGGCCACAGTGAACTCCCCTTACATAGTTTCTTGGGGATGACAAGATCAGAGTACTCATTATGGGTAGCAGACCCGGCTGTCTTGCCCTTTATAGTTACAGCACACAAGACGGATCAGGACGTGGGAAAAGTGCTTGATAGAGTGCGAGAACTTCCAATGGCCGCCAGAGCTGACGGACCAGAGAAAGCGAAAAAGCTTCTTGCATGGTTGAAACGCGAGGGGCTATGGCCATAGCTGAGGAAGTTGCAACGAACTTTGCTCGCCGAGTCGTCAAGAAATATCAGCTAATACCTCCTGTCGATGTTGAAAAACTAATCCAACAATACGCAAGCTTAAAATACGATGAGATACCCATCGAAGGAGCAGATGGCATCTCAGTAAACCTAAAAGTTTCAGGCAAGAAACCGTTTGTGTTAGTCAATTCTTCGATTCCGAGACTCCGCAAGAGATTTACCTTAGCCCACGAGCTCGGCCATATTGTTATCCCATGGCACACCGGCACGATTATCGACAATGTCGACCCCAACCGTCATACGTCTTCCACTAATGAATACTGGGCAATTGAGTCAGAGGCAAACAGCTTTGCCTCTGAACTTCTGATGCCAAAAGAATGGGTTGATAAGATTCTTGCAGATGAGAATGATCTTGCTAAGGCGCATTACACGATCTCAGAAAAATGTAAGACATCGGCCCATGCTGCTGCTTTGAGTCTTTCCAGAATACTCCCTCCTAATATTGTTTTCGCTTCCGAAAAGCATGGCAAAGTAGAATTTTCAGGAAAGACAATTGACACTTTCGCCAACGTTCTACTTGCAGATGGCGATTTCCCGCCAACTGCCTATATGTATAGTGAGCGCCATTATCATCACGCGTCTCGTGATCGAATTTTGCATTGGTGGAAGCTACCCGGTAGGCTCTTGCTGCAGGCAGAAGATAAGCGCGATTGGCGTACTATTCTGCAAGACATTCTGGAGGATATAGGCATTCCATCCTCTGACAGACATACAATTATGTTGTCAATTAATGGAGTGTTTGGTTCAGCAAATGGACGGGTAAAAAATTCGAGGAACTACTCCAAGGCCACGGTAACCGCAGCCTGCATGCAACGTTTCAAGGATAGGAATGACTTTTCAGACTTTTCCAATCATTGTGATTTCGAGGCCTTTATTGCCAAAAGGGTGCAGGACTTATTTCAGAAATGAGAAAGCAGAAAGCCAAGACAAAGAGGCAAGGATAGAGCGAACAATGATGCTGAAGCCCTGCAGAAAGTTCTCATTTGGCACATTTTCGACGTAGATATGACATTTCGGGCTTTCCATTCTGATGAGACTCTCCAGTGGGATGTGTAGTGTGCGATGCAGTTGGGGAATCATTTGAAAGGATAGGGTCCGTTTTTAATCAGAATCTCCAAGACCCATCCACTGAGTACGACCTCCAGACCCTTGTGGAACTTTGTCAATTCCTTAGTCGACAAACGCAGATCTGCTTTGAATTTTTGGAGATGAACGCTGCCTGCGAGGCATCACCAAACTGGCCGAAAATTCAAATAAGCCTTCGACAATGACACTGGAATTTCCTGCGTAATGATGCAACGTCTTCATTCTCGCCTTATGGATTTCCTGCTCTCAAAAAGCGTGTTCTTCGACTTTTGACAATTGCTATGCGGCATCAGGATCCGTTTGCTCACCGATGCACAGAACAAAGCTGTTCGTATAGGCGTGCTTGAGGGGCTTGCCTCGTGCAAGCCCCTCAATGCATCTCACCGTTTCTTACGGTTGGCCAGGTTGCCGGATCGTACCTGACAGGCCAGGACGTCGCAGATGACGCGTGTGGCCATGAGGCTGGTAATCTCCGCCGCGTCGTAGGGCGGCGAACACTCGACGATTTCCATCCCCGCCAGCGGCTTCGTATCTGCGATGATCTGCAGAAACTTCAAGACCTCACGCGGCAGAAACCCGCCTGGCTCAGGCCAGCCGGTGCCCGGCACGAAGGCGGCGTCCAAACAATCCACGTCGAAGCTCAACCACACCGCGTCCACACCATCAAACGCCA